>CADBPK010000194.1 GCA_902796465.1 uncultured Erysipelotrichaceae bacterium
CGCTGCGTACAGGTACAGACCCCATGTCATGATCATACCCGGTGCTGTGATCCATTCCAGTTTCAGCCAGTAATGCATGATCAGGAGAATTACTGCAATTCCCCAGGAGAACATAAGCGCAAATTCGAACTGGTTTGCCATCGGGATCCTGCCCGCTTCAATTCCCCTTGCAAGCAGATAGGCAGACTGTAATACGAATCCGGCAAGGAATACATACCATCCGGTATTCAAAATTTTGTCCTTTTTCCATACCTGTCCGAAAAAATAGATGATCATGCCGATAAAGCTGCACCCGATGCCGCCGAAAAACAAGATATCAAGCATTTGCCTTTTCTCCTTCAATTACATGGTCTGAAAGTACTGCCTCAAGATGCAGGCGGAGACCTTCAGATTTCTGTCCCAGTATACGATATCCTTTTTCCGTAACTGTGATCACTTCCGGCGGTGTCAGGAAAGTGACAGCCAGTCCGAATGTGAGGATCAGTACGGACGCAAGCAGAAGCCAGTTGATCATGGCCGGTGCTTTTTTGATGCGCAGTCCCGGGTATTCCACCGGATCTTCGAAGACATATGTATAACCGGCGACTTCCATGCTGTCTCCCGGGAACGCAAGCATGGATGACTGTTTCCCGTCTTCCATCAGCAGGAAGACATAAACGGGATTTTCATATCTGCCGGATGTGGAAGTGATCAGCTGGTTGCCGTTCTCGGTTTCCTCCAGTCCGGGATACAGGTTGTCGATCAGGATACCGTTCTTTCCGTCCGCGGAAAGAAAATCCTGACTCTCGACATAGAACTCATCCTGATGACCTTCCTGATCCATAACACGGATCCTGCCCTTGGTTCCGTATGTCTGCTGGTATGCTTTATACTGACCCAGGGATGCGGGATGATTGACTGAGATCTCTGTCAGCCCGCTTTCCTTTCCGTTGGCCAGTTTGATATTTATCCTGCTTTTGAAATCAAGCTTTCCCGTCACATCGGTGATCGAGAAGGAATCCACATAGATCTCCGTTCCGTCTTCGAGAACGATCGACTCCTTCGGCATGCAGGTCTCATCCAGTATTCTCGGCGTGATCATTCCCAGCGCAAAGAAGACAACTGTCAGAAGTATGCCGATATGTGTGATAAATGTACCATATCTTCCAAAACCGTTTTTATGGTATACCGACACATTGTTTTCTGTTTTCACCTGATATTTTCTGCGGTCCAGTTCCTGTTTCAGAAGACGCATGCCCTCTTCGTCCAGGATGACCTCTTCTTTTGCCTTCAGGGCACCATCCAGAATGTTCTCTTCATTGATGCGCCGGAAGCGTATCACGGAACAGAGAATCAGGTTCATGCAGAGAAGGACGACGATCAGAATAAAATACCAGCTTGTGAATACCCGGTCAAGCTGCAGTTTCAGGATCCACTGATAGGCTTTCGGATAGGCAGTTACATAATACATGGCAGCGTTATTCTGCGGAATAACACTGCCAATTACGGATACACCTGCCATCAGACCAAGTAAGATCATCCCGAAAGTCATCGACTTCAGAAATTGAAATAACTTTTTCATAGGCCCTCAAAAATGACCGTCCTTTTTCAAGGACGGTTATTTATTAACTTTTCAGATAAGAATTCGCTTCATCCAGATACTGCTGTGCAAGATCCAGACAATGGTTGGTAAGTTTGGAGTTGTGTGCGCCTTCCGCATTCTCTACGAACACATAGTCCCAGAACCACTGGGCGCTTCTGCTTGCCATACGGACTTTTTCCAGATCTTCGTCGTTCAGGCTTCCTGCAGCCACAGCATCGGCGAGATCTTTATCCAGCTGTTCCAGTTTGTAGCCGAGTTCGTTTTCACGTTCTCTTGTGGCTGTCTGGATTGCCTTGACATCTCCGGCGAGATCCTTATGGCACTGGCTGCATGTGCTGTCGAGCAGTGCCTGGTTATCCAGCGGGGAAGTCCAGTTATGATTCGTAAACTGAGTTCCGTCTTCGGCGGCTGTCTTGCCCATGTGGCAGTCCGCGCATGTGAATGTTCCTGCATGTACGCTTCCTTCACCCATGAATGTTTCAAATTCAGGATGCTGGACTTTCAGTTTGCGGACACCGGTATCTTCATCGACCCAGTCAGCGAACATGTTGCCTTCTGCGTCAACGAGAGAGTTTTCATATTCAAGACAGTCTTCCGGAGACATCTTTGCAAGACCGCGGTAGGAAACCGTGGTCGCCTTTGTTGCGGGATCAAAGTAGTACTCTGTATGGCACTGTGCGCAGCTCAGTGTCTGCGGTGCCACTTTTGCCAGGTCTTCTCCCATCGCATCTGCCACATAGGTATGCGTCACATAGATGACTCCCGGTTCATTGGAATGGCAGTGGAAGCAGCCGAACGCATCTGTGATCTGTGTTTCCATATCTTCAAATGCCATTGCGTAAGCCGCATCACCGTCATTGAGTGCCTTTGCGGTGAAATCGGACGTTTTGCAGGTAAAGCAGTTTGCCAGCTTATGCGGACGTCCTGTGCTCGTGACATCTTCGACAACATAAGTATGTCCGCGTGCACTTCCGTAATCGATCGCAAATCCGTATCCTGCATAAAGCGTTTTGATATACGGGTTTTCTTCGATATAGTCAACGATCTCGCTGTTCTCGCTGTTCAGCATGTACGTCTGATATTCGTTTGGATACTGCTCCGCCCAGTCAGATGACTTGATCACCTGGATGCCTGTGCCCTTTTCAGCCACCAATGCAGTTGCTTTTTCCGCTGCCGGTGTTTCCGGGGTCTGTTCAGGTTCCTTATCTGCAGCCGGTTTTGAACCGGATCCGGAAGGAGTCGCCATGCATCCCAGGGCAACCGCCGCCGCAAACAGCACTGCGATAAAAATTTTGCTTAAATTACTGTCATTTTTCATGTTTACCACCTGTTGTTGTCAATTACATTGTAGGAAGTTTTCCTGTCAATGTCAAAGCACCTTTTAGCCTTAAAAACTCTTGAGGATCGTTATTTCGACATGCGATCCCTCGATACTGATATGTACATCATCCGCAATGCTCGCGACGATGGATTTTTCCAGTTCATCCCACGCTTCGGATTCATCCTCCACGCCTTTTTTATACTTCTTCAGCGACCATTCATAGTTCTCGTTTCCGACGCTGTAGCCGCCCGGGCTTCCCATGGACATCAGTTCCAGCGCCATCAGGGACGGACCTTCCGCATCTGGCAGAAGCGCGACCTCGATCATATTGCGGATCTTTCCCATAAAGCCTCTTGCGGCATCATTTTCATTCCTGCTGGAAACGGAAATGAGCTGATTATAGGATTCCTTATTCAGTTCCGGATCGGATTTCAGATGCAGCGCAAAATCCTTTCCTTCCGCCTCGATCCAGTAATCCGCCTCAACTTCCCTGACGATACTGCGGACCATGCCGAGCAGTTCTTCAGCCAGCAGGCGCAGATGCAGATTCTCCTTGGGCTGCAGACCGCTTTCAGAACCTGTCTTTTCTGTCAATTCCAGCGCTTCTTCTATACCGAGTCCAGTGCTCGTTACTTTGATTTCCTGTGTTTTCATTCTGTTCCTCCTGATATGCTTCAAAATCCCGAAATAAATATACTCTCAGCTATTTGATTTCAGGAAACCCAGTAAATCCTGTCGCTTTAATATTTCTTTCACCGTTTTACAGGCAGCCAGGATATTGAGCCGCCCTCCGGTGCAATAACACTTTCGCTTCCGGAACCGGAACGATTGATTTTCAGCATATTATGTCCGTTTCTTTCGTCTATCCGGTTTAAATAACCTGCATTCATATATGAAGGCAGACATGAGCTATCCGTAATATATTATCCTTTTTCTGCCGCTGATTGTCCAACAGAAAAGAAGCTATTTCTTTCCCGCAGTTAACTTTCTGATTTTTTTCATGACACTTTCAGGATCTTCAGAAGATTTTGCTTTCCCCTGCATTAAAAAAGCGGTTTTCACCGCCTATGTCAGATTTTATGAAATGTCGGAATCATCCTGTCGAATGTGCAGATCTCATCAATGCCGATCTCTTCTTTCAGGATCTTCAGGGCATCATCCAGATGATCACCGAGGTATGTCGTATTGTGGGCATCGGAGCCGATCGTAACGATCTTCCCGCCGAGGTCTTTATACAGTTTCAGAATCGCCCTGCTAGGCTGGGTATCACTGAGACCATAGTGCCATGATGACGTATTGATCTCGATTCCCTTGTCATCCGCAATCGCCAGCTTCAGGATCTCCGCGATCATATCCCTGACTTTTTCAAACGGATAAATGCCCTGCATGTCATATCTTACGAGAAGATCCAGATGCGCCAGAACGCTGTAATGTTTGAATGCTTTCTGTACTTCATAGATTTCCCTGTAATATTCTTCGTTATATTCCTTCTGTGTTTTCCCGTGCTGGAAATCCTGGGTCCAGAATTCCAGGTTGTTGACCTGGTGCATCGACAGCAGGGTAAAGTCCAGAATATCCCCGTACTTGTCCCACAGTTTTTCATACTGCGGAATCGTGATCGTCTGAATGCCGAATTCCAGCCCCTGTCTGATCGTGATCTTTCCTTTGTAGATCTCCTTCATGCGGAGGATCTTGCCGAAGTATTCCGGGTAGTTGACATTCGCACATGGATCCATCTGCGAAGGATCGGAGCTCATCCCGTCGCCGCCCCGGAATGCGATATCCCCTTCATCCCAGTCTTTCTTGATGCCGTAATCGATATGATCCGTAAAACAGATCTCATCCAGCCCTATTTCGATCGCCCGTTCGATCTGGTTCTGCATCGGTTCCCTTGAATCGTCACTGAATTCTGTATGAATGTGATAATCTGCGCGCATAAAGCCTCCTTGTTACATCAGATGATATTAAGTTTCGGATCAGTCATTGGATCCGCTTATAATACAAAGTACTTCCTTATCAAATACCACAAAGAAAACATCAAATACATTGAAAAACGGAGCAGTCCCGTTCCGGCCTTCCAGCCTGCGGACAGTTTTCTGCCAGTCTGCGATATCGTAGATACATTTCGCTTCTCCCGTCAGCGCCCGGATCTTGTCC
>CADBPK010000195.1 GCA_902796465.1 uncultured Erysipelotrichaceae bacterium
AGGTAGCCCTGAACCGATCCATCCCGGATAGCCAGCAGAACGCGGAAGCGGTCCTGTGCTGTAAGAATGCGTTCAGCTGTCCAATATGTTTCTTTTCGATGGAGCCTGCAGTACTGGTCTTCCCATCTTTCAGACAGCAATTCAATGCATTCTGTCGAAATATCCGGCAATGCTTTCTTCTGCTGCATTTTCTGCTGCTCGGTCTCAAATTTTGCCCCTTTCATCTCCAGCTGTCTGCGGATGACTGGATTCCGGGGGTTAAAAACAAAATCCATCTGGAATCCGGGGTAGTTCTTTTCCATATATAACAGCATTTCGGAGAAAGCCGCAGTATTTTCCGTAAATCCGATCAGCATCTCGATAAACTGTTCTCCAGGAAGGATGAGCCAGACAAAAAGTCCCTCAATTCTGTCATGATCCAGGACAGCAAAAGCATATTCATCGTTCTTTTTTACTGCATTATAGAGATTGTTTTTGTTATGCGTAAAATGCGGATCGGAATATAAAGGGTGGTGAGATAACCTGTGTATAAAATCTTCATATTCTTCAAAAGACTGAATTCTTTTAATCATCATCTGCAGCTCCTTATATCGAAAATGACTATATCAGAATGCAAAAAACGCTTCTGCGTTAAGATGCCCGATCCTGTGCATCTCTTCTTCTGTAAAATCCATCTGATCCAGGATATCCATATACCGTTCCATGATCTCTGCCGGTTTCACATTTCGGCTGCACGGCCAGTCTGTACCGAAGAGAAGTCTTTCTGTTCCGAATTCCCTTAATATCATGTTTGCCATCTTTAGGCCATATCTGTCCGCAAGATCCGGAAGGACTGCAGAGATATCAAAATACGCATCCAGTTCAACAGCATCCTTCCACTGGAATCCTCCAAGATGACAAATAATGACTTTCAGATCTGGATGTCTGCTCATCCAGCGTCCGATTCTTTCCGGTGAACAGTAATCACTCCTGTCCTGCTCTTTCGAACTGGAAGGATAGGAATGCACTGCAACAGGATAACCATACTTTACAGCATGATCCGCGATGGCGTCATTATACGCGTCATCAATATTCATTCTGCTGTTATTGGGGTGGATCTTGATGCCGCAGAATACAGGATACTCAAATGCTTTCTGTATCTGTGCGCATGTGTTTTCGGGTGTATTCCTTATATCCACATCCGCAAAACAGCAGAACCTGTGGTCTTCCTCACATATGCGGAGCAAATTCCGATGGACTGCATCAACAGTAAAGTCCATGGACATCAGATATGGATCATTGAACGGCATAATGACCGCTTTCTGAATATTGAACTGGTCCATGATCTTCTGATAACGGGAAGCTGATGCAAAGGAAAATTCATCATCCGCATCCGGATTTGCGGCATGGACCTCATCCGGGATGATATGTACATGTGCATCAATTTTCGGGATTTCTTTCCATTTCATACCCGGACTCCATTACAATTCAGTTTATCTTTTCCCGGTCCCGATAAAATCAATCAGTTCTTCCAGGTCATCAAAGTAATCATAGTCACCCATAATTCCTTCACGATGATAGACGATGCCTGCCTTTCATTTCTTTCCAGACAATCCAGAAGTTCTTCTATACCATATCTGCGCGCGAATTCCGCAAAAGCACGTGCTTTGATCTTTTCCGCAAATAATCCTTTCCGGCAATCTGCCGGTTTGCACTCATAGCATCCGTTCAGGTTTTTATCTATTCCGCATCTGCGGACCTCGCACCATTCCGCCTCTGTACACCAGGACAGTTCCATGAAACCATCTTTCCAGCATCCTTTGCAGGTTACGTTTTCAGAGCACAGGCAGCATGCCAATCCGCACCGTGCAATACCAAGTTCTCTTTTCATTAGTTTTCCCTGAACTTAATGCAGATTTACCACGTATTCAGCCAGTGCCAGTGCAATGTCAAAATGTCCGGGATCGTGCTGGGTATGCCTGATCTGACCTTTTTCTTTTCTCATTGTCCATTCAGGCGCATCCAGCAGGTCACCGCCCGTGAAAAACATATATACTTCATATCCTCTGAAATCGCATACTGCCTGTACAGCAGATCCTTCCATTTCCACAGATATACAGCCGTCAGCCTTGCGCTTTTCAAAGTTGTTTACAGTTTCCCGGTAGAAAGCGTCCGTCGTCCAGGTCTTACCTAAAACATAGGGTATCTTATTCTCTTCCATGAAGTCCCTGACTGTCTTCCAGTTTTTTATACTGATATAGTCGGATGCAGGTGCGTAATGATAGGATGTGCCTTCATCCCTGTAGGCTTCCGTCGGTATCATTACTTTGCCTCTTGCAATCTCTTTATCCAGACATCCTGCGCCCCCGAAATGGATAAACTTATCTGTATTCAAAACAGTGGTCAATTCTTCAATCGGGGCGATGCATGCAGGCGCTCCAATCCAAGTCTTGAAAAAGCCATATTTTCTTCCGTTGTAATTGAAAACATAAGCAGGATGAGATCCGCTGGCCATTTTATATTCACCGGCTTTTTCACAGTTAAATGTCTCTGTAACATACTTCTCTATCTCTTGAGAAAAGGTATAGATGACAGCATCTACCTGAAGTGCGTTTTCATTCCTTTTTACATTGATCTTGGCAGGCGATTTATCGTCAAATGAATCAATTATCATAAAGCACTCCTTTATCTGCTTCTGCAGCGCTGCAGTTAACCGTTATCTGTCTGCTGTTCCGAATGGATCCAGGATCGTATCATACCTGTCCGCTTCGGCACGGATGTCTGCTGCTCTGCCGGATGAGCCTTTTTATCCCATTCATCAGACAGGATTCACGGTCCCGGACCGGAAAGAATCTGAATGGATCGTCTTTCTGAAATAAATAATACCAGAATAAATAGATCTGTTTGAGGTATATGCAATGGTAAAACGGAAGAAACGGAGAAAGCGGATCAAAAAACAGCCTTCCGTCTGATCAGGAAGACTGATGTG
>CADBPK010000196.1 GCA_902796465.1 uncultured Erysipelotrichaceae bacterium
ATGCCGCTCAGGATCCGCAGGAATTCCTCAAACGTAGATGATCCCATCAGGATATCCGTGAATTTATTAAGACGCATCGTCGGCTGGGAAAGCACCATACGGTTCTTGAGTTTACCCTCAATGGTATCCAGTTCCCCCTGCCTTGCCTCGATTTCTTTCTGCTTTTCTTCGATCTTGACTTCCATCGCGTCGACTTCCGCCTGCTTGGCATAGATCTGCGCATTCAGGGCATTGATCTCGACCTGTTTCTCATTGGCCTTCTTCTGCCAGCTTTCCGCTTCAGCGGCGTATTTCTGGACATTGGCAGCCATTTCCTTGCGCTCCGCTTCGATCTGTTTCAGCGTATCGCTGAGATCACCGCTCTGACCGCTGAGATACTGCATATACGCCGTACAGGCGTTCTTATCTGAATCGGACATCTGTCCGGATGTACACTTTTCGTTCCAGTATGACGTATCGCTGTAATCCGGTTCGGCAGCTGCTTTCAAAGGAAAACACAGTGATGTGACCACCACTGTCAGAAAAAGAATGACAGATCGTACGATCCGTTTCTTCATCGTTTCCACCTCAGATATCTTGTGACGGACATGAAACTTCCGATCAGACCGACAAGCACGCCGATCGCAAGAAGGATTCCCGCAAGATAGAGCACAAAGGGATTCGGCCTGACAAGACGGAACATATTGGAAATCAGCACGCCGCCTGTCTTTTCATATACGTAATAATATCCGTAGATCGTCAGCGCGATCGGCACGAGTGCGCCGAGCGTACCGGTAATGATGCCTTCCATCACGAACGGTGCGCGAATAAAACTGTTGGTAGCACCTACATTGCGCATGATGGCGATCTCATCCTGACGGGCATAAATCGTCAGCTTGATCGTATTCTGGATCAGGAAGATAGCCAGAAGGCCGAGGAAAATGACGAGGAAACCGCCGAATCTGCGGATCTTGGACATGGCAGAAACCATATTCACGGTGCTCTGTCCGCCGTAGTTTGTCATATAAATGCCTTCAATATTGCCGATCTTTTTGGAAAGATCCTGGATCTGTTTGCCGTCTTTTGCTTCAACATAGAAAGCATCGTGAAGCGGGTTGTCTTCTTTATACGGTGAGAATACTTCCCTTGTCTGTTCGTCATCGTACTGACTGAGGAAGAACTCATACTCTTCGTCTTTTGTGTAATACTTTACGGTCTTGACCTCATCCAGCGCCTCGATCTCGGCACGGATGCGGTCTTCATCATCTTCGTAATCATAATCAACACCGGCATAGATCTGCATGCTGGATTCCACAGATTTTGTGAACAGCTGCATATGATAACTGAAAATCAGAAACAGGCTGATGATGATCAAAGTCGTCGTAACTGCAATAATACTGGAAATCGACATTGCCCAGTGTCTGGCTACCCCGCGGAAGCCCTCTGAAATCGGTCTACTGATCATGCTGGACATAACCTCCTTCCGGCAGGTCGGCTATAATATGGCCTCTCTGCAAAACAACTGTACGCTTGCGGTGCCTGTTTACGATCGTCAGATCGTGCGTCACCATCAGGATCGTCGTTCCGTATTCTGTATTGATCTTCTGCAGAAGCTTCATGATCTCATCAGATTTGGACGGATCAAGGTTTCCGGTCGGCTCATCAGCGATCAGCACCTTCGGGCGGTTGGCAATCGCTCTGGCGATCGCAACACGCTGCTGCTGTCCGCCGGAAAGCTCATGCGGAAAAGAGTTTCCCTTTTCATTCAGCGATACGACTTCAAGAACTTCATTGACCCTTTTCCGGATCTGTTTCTTGTTCATATTGATGACTTCCAGAGCATAGGCAACATTTTCAAAAACCGTTTTTGTCGGCAGAAGTCTGTAGTCCTGGAAGACGACACCGATATTTCTGCGGTAGATCGGAACCTGCCTGTTTTTCAGGTTGCCTACATCAAGTCCGACGACGCGCACATCGCCCTTTGTCGGGGTCTCTTCAGCATCCAGCAGTTTGATCAGTGTGGATTTTCCTGATCCTGTCGGTCCGATAATATATACGAATTCACCCTGGTCTACACTGAAATTCAGATCATAGAGGGCATTGGTTCCGTTTTTATAACGCTTATATACGTGAGAGCATTCAATCATCAAAAACCTCCTCAGCGAATAAATACAATATGTAATTTTAACATGATTCGTCAGATATTAGGTGAAGAATACGTAAAACCTTCCCCGTGCATATCCGTTGCGTCCGTGGTGATCACGAAAGCTTTATCATCGATTTCACGGATGATCTCCATCAGCCGGGTATACTGCCGCTGAGAAACAACGCACAGTACGACCGTTCTTTCCATTCCGGAAAACCCGCCTTTCGCATTGATCAAAGTCGTGCCGCGGTCTATCTCTGAAGATATTCTTTCCTTGATCTCTTCCCAATGATCAGAAATGATCTGCACCGATTTGGCATTGGATCCGCTTCCCAAGGAAAGGATCCTGTCTATGGCATATCCGGACGAGAATACCGATACAAGCCCGATCAGGGCCGGGCTCACACCGTAAGCCGTAATTCCCAGCACGACTGTCAGGGCATCTACGACCATGACCAGCGAAGCGACTTTCAGGCCGGTGATCTTGTTTATGACAAGCGGCGGAATATCCATACCGCCGGTACTGGCCCCGGTACGCATGACGATGCCGATCCCGACACCGCCCAGGAGGCCGGCATAGAATGAAGCGAGGACCGGCTCGATTTCCAGAACAGCCGGATGACGCATCAGCAGCATGTTGAACAGCGGGTAGGACAGCGAGGAAATAACGGTTTTCATCGCAAACTCGCGTCCGAGGAAGGCCCATCCCACAAACAGAAGGATCACTTCCAGACTGTTTGCCAGCAATGTTTCATCCACATGAAAGAACGGCTCCATCGCAACCGCGATACCTGCCACACCGCCGGACAGGATATTAAACGGGATAATAAAATACTCTACCGATATGCACAGAATAAATGTACCGAGTAATACCTGAAGTAAATTCAAAAACTGCTTTCTGACCATACCGTTGTATTATATCACACAGGTGTGCCTTTATATGCCTTTATCGGTATAATGGAAACATGAAAATTCTGAAAAAGTATTACCTCTGGGGAATCGTTTTTATTTATATTCTTTTCATCTTCCGGAATTCCATGGATACAGGCACCCAGTCAGGCGGTCTGTCCGCTGATGTGGCGGCATTTCTGATGCGTTTTCTGCCTGTACAGATCAATTTTGAAGCCTGGCATCATTTCATCCGGAAAGCCGCCCATTTTGCGGAATACGCGCTGCTGGGCATCCTGGTATCGGCCGCATACCGCAGACAGCCCCTTCCCTGCAGTCAGAAACTGACATTTGTCTTCTTCTGTCTGATCCCCTGTATTGACGAATCCATTCAGCATTTCGTCCCGGGAAGATACGGCTCCCCGCAGGATGTCCTGCTGGATCTGACAGGTTATGCCTCTGCCCTGATCATTTTCCCTGCCATATCCCGGATCAGGGACAAAAGGAAATTTCAGAAATCTTAAAAATGTGTACCCCGTCAAGAGATACACATTTTTATTATTTTATATGGCTTTCAAACCAGTCGGTGATTTCCCGCAGCCGGCGCAGCCTGTGCTCCGGTTTGCCTGATCTGCTCAGCTCATGGTTTCCCCCATGGAAGATCACCATCCTGGTCTCAACATTCTGCGCTGCCAGTGCCTGCATCATCTGCATACCCTCCGGCAATGGACACCTGTAATCCTCATCGCTGTGGATGAAAAGCGTCGGTGTCTTTGCGCCTTTGGCATATTTCAATGGTGAATGCTTCCAGAGTTTTTCCGTGTCCGCTTCATCGAACAGCCCGTCTGTCCCGCATTCATTTGTGCAGAAGTACAGCCCGATATCCGAAATAAACGTCATGGAGACCCAGTTGGAGATCGACCTCTGGCTCGCCGCAGCACAGAAACGGCTGGTATGCGTGATGATCCAGTTTGTCATAAAGCCCCCGTATGAGCCGCCGGTCACACAGAGTTTTGACTGATCTATATTTGTGTATTCTGCCAGGACCGCGTCGGTAAAATCCATCAGGTTCTGATAATCCACGAATCCGTACTGCCCCCGTATATCCGCAAAAGCGTCATCCCTGCCGTCAGATCCGCGGATATTGGTGAACATGACGATATATCCTTTCGCAGCCCATACCTGCATCTCATGGAAATAGATCTCCCCGTATACAGCACGCGGTCCGCCGTGGATATCCAGCACTACCGGATACTTTTTGTTTCTGCTGTAACCATCCGGAAGCAGCACCCAGCCATGGAGATCTTCCCCTTCGGAAATATAATCGATCCGCTGCGGCAGTGCGACATATTTGTCTTTCAGCACTTCAGCATTCAGATCTGTCAGCTTCCTGATACGTTTCCCGTCCCGATCCATCTCAAAGACTTCCCCGAGGGAATCCGCTGTTTCACGTACAAACGCAATTTTGTCTTTTCCGGCATCGAGGAAGAACACTGCACCGCTCTCTGCATACAGAACGGTTTTTTCGAAGTTTCCGTCATAGCGCCAGATCTCGGTATGATCGTCATTCGTTGCCAGCGTGATGAGACAGTCATCTTTGACAACATGACTCTTCCCGCCGCCGAGCATGGTATCTCCGGCGGTGGAGCAGTAGAGACTTCTTTCAGGATCCGTCACAAATGTCAGCTTGTCCTTTTCCACCTTTACGATGTTTCCCGTCTCATTGAGCCCGTATTCCTTCGCGTCGGTTGCCTGCGCGTACAGTGTATCGTTCAGGACGAACAGGGACTGGAAACTGATCCCGTTCTTCCCGTAAACCGTTTCCTTCCTGCCTGTATCGCAGTGATAGGCATAGACTTTATCAAACAGGGACTGCCTGCGGCTCAGCTGGTTCCCGGTAAAATATACCGTATTCCCATGTACCGTAAATGAACCGGTGTTGAATTTCCTGTCCGTGATCCTTCTGATCCTGAGACCGCCGGAAAGAGAAACCGCAAACAGCGCGATCCTCTTCGCGTTGATAAATCCCCTGCCGTTGAACCAGTACGGGACTTCGTCAACGACCTGGTAATCCTTTTCTTTCTTCTTCTGTTCAAGCTTCTGTTTCCGGACCTCATCACTATCCTTATAGGCATCCGGATCGTCCCTGTCGATGCCGGCAAGCATGATAAACATGTCGTCGTTTACCTTCTTCACTTCGGAAGGCGTAAAAGGAAGCTCGATCCATTTATGTGCTTCACCGCCCCTGATACTGATCTCATACAGCGTGCAGCTTCCCTCTTCCGCGTCGGGTACATTTCTGGTCAGGATGAGATGTTCTTCATCTTTCCAGCAGAGAAGCGAAGTATTCAGCGTCGAAGTCAGCTGAACTGCTTTTCCGTTTTTCCAGATCCAGACATCACGGTGATAACTGTTCTTTTTCCTGTCGCTTTCCGCGACCTGAAATGCCAGTATCTTTCCGTCCGGGCTGTACTGCAGATTTTCCGGATATCTGAATTTCAGCAGATCTTCGATTATGACCGGTTGCTTTTTCATGATGATTTCTCCTGTTCTTTTCCCAGTAAAGCATAACATGTATATACGCTCCCTTCCTATCTGAATATCCCGCAAAAAAGTGAAAATACATGCTATGATTGTGTTAACAGATATAATGACAGAAAGGACATATCATGAAAAAATATCTTGCCGTTGATCTCGGCGGAACAGCCATCAAATACGGAGTCATTACAGAAGATCTGCAGTTTGTCATGAAAGACAAGGTGCCTTCCCGCTGCGATTCCTGGGAATTGTTTCTGGAAGATCTGAAAAAGATCTATGACGAGCATGGTGAAGGTTGCGAAGGCATGGCGATCTCCATGCCCGGTGTCATTGACAGAAGAAAAGGATTTGCCCATACCGGAGGCGCCTACAAATGGGTCAAACAGATGCCGGTCGCCATTAATCTGCAGGAAGCCCTCGGGATTCCTGTCACCATCTGCAACGACGCCAAGGCAGCAGCACTTGCGGAGATCGGCTTCGGCAATCTGAAGGACATCCGCAACGCTGTGGCGATCATTCTCGGAACCGGCATCGGCGGCGCGATCGTCATCAACTGGAACCTTGTCGACGGAAGCCATTACTCCTCCGGAGAGTTCTCCTTCCTGCGTGAAGATGTGCGTGAAAGGGAAAAAGGTTCTGATTTCTTTGCTTTCACCAATGGTGTCATGGGTCTCAAAAACGCGATCAAAGAAGCTTCAGGTCTGGAAAACATCGACGGTCTGGAAGCATTCCGCCTGATCAAGGAAGAAGGAAATGAACAGGTACTGCAGGGCGTCAAGGACTTCTGCTGGTATCTGGCATTCCATATCTACAACCTGCAGGCTGTACTCGACGCGGATCGCTTCGTCATCGGCGGCGGCATCTCGAATGAACCGATGTTCATCGACCTCGTCAAGGAAGCTGTTGAAAAGAAATTTGCGACTGCCCTGGCACCGGCGATCCCAATGCCGGAGATCATGGTCTGCAAATACCAGAGCGACGCCAACCTGATCGGTGCTGTATACAATTTCCAGCAGATCATGGAAGACGCAGCCTGATACGTCCGGACATACTACGCAAAAACAGAAGGAATCGTTCCTTCTGTTTTCTTGTGCTTCTATTTTGTCTTTTCGAGCAGATCCGTGCACATCCATTCAGTGAACTTCTTATTCTCCTCCACATGCGGTGAATGCGCGGAATTCTCAAATACGATGAATTCCTTCGGTTCTTCCCCGCCGAGACTGTCATAATAGTCTTTCGCGGCGCCGATCGAGGTCATGTGATCATATTTCCCCATCAGGAAGAAAGCCGGGATCGGATATGACTTTACGATATCCGTCAGCGGTTTTTTCATTGCCTGCATGGCAAGCGGATATGCATAGCGCATAGCACCGTAGAAGAACTTGATGCCGTCTGTTATGTTATATTCCGGCCCTGTCATAACATTCATCATAAAATCACGGCCGGCATGGGTCTCTTCACGCTCCGCGAATTTGTACTTGCGCACATATTTCCGCGGGCAGATCGCATCGCCTTTTTCCACCTTCGGACGTACCTTCTCCAAGGCTTTCACATCCTTTTTATTGCCCGCTTCCTTTGCTGCCTCAATGCACGCATCAACGGATTCCATCTCCGCTTTCACCATGTCGGACATCTGGCCGATGCCGATATAGGCTTTGTAGTACAGGGAATCCTTATGCACTGCCTGTGAGGCAAGGTACGTGCCGTAGGAATGACCCAGGATGTACACTTTTTCCTGATTCAGGTAATAACAGATATAGGCTGTCAGGGCAAGCAGGTCATTCACATGAACATCTGCCGTCAGTTTTGAATAATCCTTCAGGAATTCGAGCGATTTTCCTGCCCCGCGCTGGTCATAATGCACGATGGTAAAGTGTTCCTCGAGTTCCTTTTCATACTTCTTGATGATCGGGATATCGGTGCCGCACGGTCCCCCGGTCACGCACAGCAGAACCGGGTTCCTGCGGTCTTTTCCGCGGATCATGACTGCGAGTTTTGTATCATTGATGGGAACTTTGCGCATCTCATAGATCGCCTGTTCCCCGTCAATTTTCGTTGTATGACCCTTTGCGGCCATCCTGTAGAGAACCAGAGCGGCCGGCGGCAGCAGCATCAGTTTTCTGAACATCATGATCTCATCCTTTCCGGATATAATCGGCGACGATCATACCGCTTTCCAGCTGTACCCCGACCAGACGTTTAATATCAACGACGGAGTACTGGGTCGCTTCTTCCACCTCTTTGGAGAGATCCAGCAGGATCTGTTCCATTTCCGCAATGATCCCGTTCAGCATCTCTTCTTCCTTCGTGCCGGGACGTCTGTCACGCTCGAATTTAGCGCCGCGGATCAGGGAGCCCCATGACAGCATCTGGTAAAAGCGTGTCACGATCAGGTTATCGAATTCTTCGGATACCTTGCACGGCTTTTCATTATCCTTGTTC
>CADBPK010000197.1 GCA_902796465.1 uncultured Erysipelotrichaceae bacterium
ACAAGGATCCGGAACGGGGAAACTGTCGAAATTACGCTGAAGGATGATGCCTGTACGCTTTTCGCCAGTACGATGGACGGAAGTCTCTCAAATGAGATCAGCCTGGATGACTCTCTTATTCAGAAGAAAACGCTGACGACGAAAGGCGGATTTGCGAAAGTCAGTTACCCTGTCATAGAGCAGTAGGAAGCAGGCAAAAACGAGGTAAGAATATGATTTACGATATTACCCAGCCTTTATTTGAATGCACCGTTTATCCCGGTGACACAAAACCGCAGAAACGCCGCGTACAGGATATGGACAAGGGTGATCTTTACAATCTGACGGATATATCCTTATGCGTCCATAACGGCACGCATGTCGATGCACCCCTGCATTTTTACAGGAATGGAAAAGGTATAGACCGGATCCCGCTTGCGCGTATGATCGGTCCGGCTTATGTGGCAGAACATAATGGTATGGTGTCCGCGGAAGACGCTGAACGGATATGGAAAACAGCAGGAGAAAAATGTGCGGGAGCACAGAAAAAGATCCTGATCAAAGGTGACGCAGTCATTACAGCCGGCGCGGCACAGGTATTTGCGCAGAAACAGATCGACCTGATCGGCAATGAATCCCAGTCCGTCGGGCCGGTGGATGCGCCGATGGAAGTGCATCTGATCCTGCTTGGGGCTGAAGTCGTGCTGCTGGAAGGCATCGTTCTGAAAGATGTGCCGGAAGGTGTCTATTTTCTAAACTGTGCCCCTTTGAACCTGAAAGATACGGACGGATCGCCATGCCGGGCAGTCCTGCTGGAATATACAGGAGGACAGGATCATGGAGATCAGTAAACTGACTTTGAAAGAGCTCCAGCCTTCCCAGTTTTATATTTCAGAGGCAAAGCTGTCCGCTGTTGAAAGCTGGTTTGATCCATGCGATCTTTCCGGCTTTGAACCGATACCCGTCAAGATTCTGGATGGCATCCCGGTCATGACAGACGGTCATACGCATGCAGCGGCTGCGCTCCGGGCAGGACTGGTATCCGTCCCATTAATTGCCGATCCCGATGATCTGGACTGGGATATGTACCGGGAATGTGTATGGGAATGCAGGAACCGGGGTGTCAATACCCCTGAAGACCTGCTTGCCAGGATCATCTCCGAAACAGAATATAAGGAGAAATGGGATGCCTGGTGTGATGAAATGCAGGAAGCAGTCCTGCGGAAAAGAGCTGAACAAAAGATTTCCGGATAAAAAAAGCATCTGCTTGTGTATATTTCGGGAATTTCTGCTTTGTTACGCAAAGTAACAGGAATGTCACATCCCGTCCCTTGTTCCGCGGCGGATGGAGATTCTAAGATGAAGCCGGATACATAAGGAGGTATTCATAATGACATTCGGAGAAAAACTGAAAGAAGCGAGAAAGGAAGCCGGCCTCACACAGGAACAGCTTGCGGAGAAACTCAGCGTATCCAGATCTGCTGTAGCGAAATGGGAAGCAGACAGCGGTATGCCTGATGTCAGCAACCTGAAAGCCATGTCACAGCTGCTTTCTGTCAGTCTGGATTATCTGCTCGATGATGATGAAAAGCTCAGCTTCAATGAGACAAAAGAAGCGGTCGATCTGGATTCTTTTGAAAAAACCGGGAAATGCCGGGACAAAAAAGATGCGGCTGTCTATGCGAAATTCAAAGATGCGGACGCAATATATCCCCTGATCCGGCATAAGAAAAAGAATAAAGTTGAATCCATTGTTGATTTTCTGGTACAGCCCGGCATCATCCAGCTGACAGACTACATAAATGATATGTCCGGTTACTATCTGGTTGAGAAAGACCGGAAACAGATGCTGGTCAGGGTATCCAATGATTTCATTACATCCTGCGAACTGGCAGACAAGGTGGATCCCGGGAAATTCTATTACGGAAAATATGTTTTCCGGAAAGCAGCCTATCAGCTGATCTGATCTGAACTGCTGTGATTTATGTAAACAATACTGTATGGATATGCTTGATGTCATATCCCGGAGGAATGAATCATGACAATTGAAATCCGCCCCTATACAAAAGAAAGAATCGATGATGTTCTCCGTTTTGAACGTGATCTCCGGAAAGAAGAAGACTTCTGGGGATGGGAGATCAACGATCAGTATATTACGGATGTCAAAGCCAGTTTTGAAGATCCTTCTTTCGGAGATTCTGTTTCCCTGCTCGCCTATGCCGGTGACAGGGTCGTCGGAAGGATCGATTCCTCGATGATCAAAAGTCATTTTGACGGATCTGTCAAAGCCTATCTGGACTGGATCTGTGTATTGAAAAGTTTCCGGCATCAGGGTGCTGCCCGGAGCTTGCTGAAGGAGCTGAAAAGAATCCTGAAAGAAAAAGGCATCACAACGCTGATCGCGCTGACAGCTTCGAACGATGAAGCACAGCGGTTTTACAGGAATATTCCCGATTCGAAAATGGGAGATATCGGCATCTGGATCGATATTCGATGAAGATCCGCAAAAGATACGGGACAAAACGGAACAGGAACTGACAGGACGAGTAATATTATCCTTTCTACAATAAAAGCATCAGAGAAAGGAGGTCTGACGATGGAATGGCTGACATGCATCCGCAGGGCGATCAATTACATGGAAAACCATCTTGACGATGATATTCGTGTACAGGATGTTGCCCGCGAGGTATATATTTCCCCTTTCTTTCTGCAGAAAGGATTCTCCCTGATGACCGGATACGGCATCGGGGAATATATCCGTAACAGGAGGCTGTATCAGGCTGCGCTCGACCTGCTCGGAACAGACGACAAAGTAATCGACATTGCACTGCGTTACGGATATGAAACACCTGAAAGCTTCACAAAAGCGTTCTCACGGTTTCACGGGGCTTCCCCTTCCCAGATCCGCTCAGGAAGCGCACCGGTCAGGACTTTTCTTCCTCTGACCATCAGCGTGCAGATGCAGGGAGGTAATCAGATGGACTATACGATCACAACAATGTTTCCGTTCAGAGTCATAGGATTTGAGAGAATCTTTGACAACGAAACTGCTTATGAAAAGATCCCCATGTTCTGGGATGAGATCACTGAAAAGTATGCAGTCAATGTATATGCCGGAAATCCGCCGGCAAATGCCTTTGAGAAAGCTGTCATGGAAAACGGTATCGGGGAATACGGCATCTGTATCGATGATATCGGGGAAAACCGTTTCCGTTATCTGATCGCCGGAAAGTACACCGGCGGTGAAGTTCCGGAAGGAATGGTGCTTTATGACTTTCCGGGCGGGTTATGGGCTGTATTCAATTGTATCGGACCGCTTCCGCAGTCGCTGCAGAGCGTGAACACCAGGATCTTCCGTGAATGGCTGCCGGGAAACGGAGAATATGAACTCGGCGGGAATGCCAATGTGGAATGGTATGACTGCATTCATGGCAAACCATCCGATCCGGACTACCGCAGCGCGATCTGGATCCCCGTAAAGAAAAAAGGATAACTGACAAAAACCATCTCCACTTGTCCGGGAGATGGTTTTCACTTATGCTTTTAGCGGGAGGTCATATTCATGATGATCAGGAAACTGAATCTTGTAACAGACCTGTATGGCTGCCCGAACCGGTGCATGCACTGCTGGCTTGGACATATGCCCAACAGAAAAATGGAAGAAGACGCAGATCTTTTCATCATGGATTATTTTTCTCCGTATGCTGAAAAAATCGCTTTCTACAGCTGGCTGCGGGAGCCTGATTTCTGCGAGGGCTATGCAGAAAGATGGAAGCGGGATTTGTCCATTTCCAAAAATACTGTGCCGGAACGGTTTGAACTGGCAAGTTTCTGGCGGATCGTACGTGATGAGTCTTATATCCCCTTTCTGAAATCTGTGGATGTCAAGAAAGTCCAGCTGACGTTTTTCGGGCTGGAAGAAACGCAGGATCGTTATGTCGGCAGAAAAGGAGCTTACGCGGAAATACTGAAAGCTTCTGATCTTCTGATTGAAAACGGAATCATACCCCGCTGGCAATGCTTCATCAACGAAGAAAACAAAGAAGAAATCGTTTCCCTTTACCGCATGGCACAGAAGAACAGGAAGGAACAATGCCCGGAACTGGAATTTTTCGTTCATGAAGGAACATGCGACGGTGAAAACAGAAAACTGTATCCGATCCGGATCAGGAAACAGAATATCCCGGAAGAACTGATACCGGTGTATCTGGAATATGAAGAGGTCATGGAAGAGAAGAAATGCTGTGAAATACTGCAGAAAGATGCATCTGTGCCAAAGTTTCCGCTTACAGATGAGATCACGCTCAACATTTCCAATACCTATGATGTATACTTCAATTTAACGCATATGACGGAACCGTGGATCATAGGAAATCTGAAAACAGAAAAACCGGAGATCCTGATTCCGCGTATCATAAACGGAGATACATTTGCCCTGAACGCTCTTGCAGAAACCTCATGGCAGAAGCTGGCGGAAGAGTTCGGTAATTTCAATTCAGACCGTGCATTCCGGGAGGAAGATTACCGTATGTACCTCATAAACAGCTACCTTGATCAGTACATGCAGAAACAAAAACCGGAGGAAGCATATGATCCAGTACAGCAGTGAACGTTTGTCTTCGAAAGAATATATCGGTTTTCTCAGACATAGCGATCTGGGATCCCAGTATCCTGCCGAAAGATTTGAAGAGAGAATCACGAAATTATTAAAAAACGCTTCCATATCACTGACCGCAAGAGATGAAAAAGAAACTCTTATAGGCGTCCTGCTGGGACTGACGGATTTTGCTTACTGGCTGTATATCACAGACCTGGGAGTGGCAAGAAATTATGAACGTCAGGGAATCGGCACAAACCTTATGCGTATGGCACTGCAGAGTGCCGGAGGTGAAAAAGATATCACTGTTTATCTTACCGCAAATGAAAAGGCAATACCCTTCTATGAAAAACTGGGAATGAAAAAAGCCGGGGATGTCATGCAGTACAGCAATGCAGAATGGACTGACTTTACTGTACGCTGAGACAATCCATATTTGGAAATACAAAAGAGAAACTGATTATGACAACGATTGAGAAAGAAATATTCAAAAGAAAAAGGATCCTGAAAGAACTGCTGGTGCCTTACGGTTTCATTGAAGAAAGCAGCGGCTTTGCTTATTCCAAAAGTATGATGGACGGCTCATTTACCGCAGAGATCAGAGTCGGCGCAGAAGGCTGTATAACCGGTAAAGTGATCGATGCGGAAACCGGCGAAGAATATACGAATTACCGTACAGGAAATACTGCCGGTTCCTTTTCCGGCAAAGTACGGGAAGAATATACCGGCATTCTGGAAGATATCGCGGAAAAATGCTGCGTAAAGGAATTCTTTATTGAACCTCAAAGCAACCGGATCACGGAAGAGATCGGACACAGATACGGCGTTCTTCCTGAATTTCTCTGGTCACGTTTTCCCGGTTACGGCGTTTTCCGGAAGGAAGCAGGCGGGAAATGGTTCGGCATTATCATGAATATCGGAAAAGAGAAACTGATTCCTGATGAAAGCGGCGAAATTGAGATCCTGAACATCAAACTGGACAAACAGGTTCCCGTTTATCTGCGGAAAGAGCATATCTTTCCTTCCTGGCATCTCAGCAAAAAAAGCTGGGTCACCGTCATCCTCGATGACAGCCTGAGCGATGAAGAAATACTGAATCTGGTGGATATCAGTTATAAAAACGCTTCCGCTGCCGGTGAATGGATCATCCCGGCAAACCCGAAATACTATGATGTAGTCAATGCGTTCAACGATACTGATACGATCCTCTGGAAACAGTCTTCCAATATTCATCCGGGAGATATCGTTTATCTGTATGTCGCCGCACCATATTCCGCTGTCCTCTTTGCCTGTGAAGTAACGGAGACTGATATCCCGTACACATTCAGGAATAAAGATCTGTCAATGAAAAAAGTCATGCGGATCCGTCTGCTGCATCGCTATGATAAAAACTTGTTCACATTTGCGGTGCTCGGCAGGTACGGCATCAATGCCGTACGAGGACCGCGCAGGATAACGGAAAAGCTGAGCAGTGACCTGAAAGCGGAATACAAGGAAAAAGAAATTAAAAACTGAAGCCCGAAAGCTTCAGTTTTCATTTGGGTTTTACTTTGCCATATCCATGCCGGTCTTCACAAACCGGAACATGCGTACAGCACCTTCATAATACAATTCTTCAGCACGTTCAATCGCTTCTTCGATCGGCATTGGTCCGTTAACCGTTGTCATCAAAGAACAGACACCGTGTTTACAGATATCCATTGCATCTTTGCCTAACCCTCCGGATAAGCCAAGTACAGGAACTCCTTTCGCTTTTGCATGTTCTCCGACGCCCTGCATTACTTTGCCGAAGCAGCTCTGCCAGTCTGTTCTTCCTTCACCTGTCACAACAAGGTCAACACCTTCCAGACGTTCATCAAAATGGATTAAATCAAGTACTGTTTCAATACCGGATTTCATATCTCCTTTGAGATAGACTTTTAAGGCAGCACCAAGTCCGCCGGCAGCACCTGCGCCCTGTATCGCATCACAATCAATACCGAAAGTATTTTTTATGACATCACGATAATTGCACATGCCCTTTTCCAGTTCCTTCTGCATTTCGACAGAAGCACCTTTTTGTGCACCGAATGTCCAGGTCGCTCCCTTTTCCCCGCAAAGCGGGTTGGTTACATCGCACATAACGGTAATCTTTGTATCTGCAATTCGTTTATCCAAACCTGATACGTCGATCTTTGCAACGTTAATCAGATCTCTTCCGAATCCTTCCAGTTCCTTACCGTCTGCATCCAGGAATTTTACGCCGAGTGCTCTTGCACAGCCCATACCGCCGTCATTTGTAGCGGAGCCGCCGATAGCGATGGATATATCCCTATATCCTCTCTCCAGGGCATCAAGAATCAGCTGCCCAGTGCCGTAAGTTGTCGTATTCATCGGATTGCGTTCTTCTCTTTTGATCAAAGGCAATCCGGAAGCAGATGCCATTTCAATGACGGCATTTTCTCCGTTGAATACACCATAGTGCGCCTTTACTGGTGTCATCAAAGGGCCGTATACCGTACATGTAACAATTTCACCATTCTCTGCAGCAATGACTGCATCAACCGTTCCTTCACCGCCATCGGCAACAGGAACACTTGAAGTATCGCATTTACCGAATACTTCTTCCGCTGCTTTCTTCAGCAGTTCCGCAGTCTTTTCACTGCTGAGACTTCCTTTGAATGAATCTGACGCAAACAATAATTTCATATAATCACCGATCAGTGGAAAATCAGGCTCAGAAGAGCGATTTCAAGAATAGCGGCAACACCCATGACGAGTGTGTTGGCAGTCTGTGTCTTATAGCCGCGGTCAGGTGACATAGCACCAAAGTTGGTGACGACCCAGAAGTAGGAATCGTTCGCGTGAGATACCGTCATGGCACCGGCACCGATGGCCATGCATACCAGGGTAATCTGAATCGGTGTTGTGAACCCGAGTACAGGCAGAAGCGGAGCAACGATACCTGCTGTAGTTGTCAGGGCAACTGTAGAGGAACCCTGTGCAGACTTCAGAATTGCGGAAAGCAGGAACGGGAAGAAGATTCCCATAGCGGAAAGTACAGTTGCGTGTGAAGAGATATAGTTGACCATGTCTGATGCTGCGATGACTTTTCCGAGAACGCCGCCCGCTGCTGTAACGAACAGGATCGGACCGACTGTTTTCAGAGTATCATCCGTGATCTTATAGAAATCAGACATCTTGCCGGCCTGATAAAGCTGGAATGCCGCAAATCCGGCACCAACTGCCAGCGCGATGATCGGTGTTCCGAGGAATGTGATCAGAGCCGCAAAATCGCCTTTCATACCGGCCATGGAAACGATGGAGGAAAGTGCCATCAGGATGATCGGGACAATGATCGGAGCGAGGGCAGAGAATCCGCCCGGCAGTTTACCGTATTCAGCGACGAGCTCTTCATATGTCTTGACAACTTCTTCAGAATCCAGTTCATCATCTGCCTTGACCTTTTTGCCGATGAATTTAGCATAGAGGAAACCGGCAGCGAGCGGGAAGATAGAGCAGACAACACCCAGCAGCATTACCAGGAGCAGGCTGTCGCCGATTCCCAGTGTGGAAGCAGCCGCGATCGGGCCTGGTGTCGGCGGGATAAATACATGGGAAATGTAGAGACCGGACGCAAGACCGACTGTCATCGCAACGGAGGATTCTCCCGTGCGGCGGACAAGCGCTTTGCGGATCGGGTTAAGAATAACGAAACCGGAATCGCAGAATACAGGGATGGATACGACCCAGCCCATGAGTTCTACAGCGAGTACAGGATTCTTCTGGCCGACCAGCTTGATTACGAAATCAGCCAGTGTCAGTGCGGCGCCGGTAGCTTCCAGAATACTTCCGATCAGGGCACCTAGGATGATAACAATACCGATGCTTGAGAATGTACCGGAGAAGCCTGCGCCGATTACATTGGCGAGGCCGCTGATCTTGGTTCCGTCCTCAAGGACGCGGTCGGTGATCGGAATGCCTGCGAGCAGTCCGAGAACGACTGATATCAGCATGATCGAAATAAACGGATGGATCTTGAACTTCGAAATCATGATGATCATCAGTACAACCGCAATGATAAAAGTAATGATTAATGGTAAACCTGTCATATGATGACCCCCTTAAAATTGTTAACTAAATAATATCACCAAACGGAAACGATTTGTGACACAGATGTCCATATGTCAGAAATTAGAACAAAGTTTTTCATTTAACATGCGTGCAGATGATACTCCGGCTGGATCTGTATAAAAAAGTACAGGATACTTCCTGTACTCTCATCTCAATGATTCCGGTAGTAATTAATCAGACACCCATCCATGATGATCTGCCGTTCATCTTCTGTCAGGTCACCGAGGGAAGCTGTGAACTGCTTTACCGTACCGTCCGCTTTGACAGCATATACAGTCATTTCCGCGATACACTGTTTTACCGCTTCGCGTACGCCGGGAATAAAAACATAATCACCGCATTCAAAAGCATCTGCCTCATCCGTCACAAACGGTACCATGCCCCAGTTGATGCAGTTGGAGCGATAGCGCTTTGTGGCATATGATCCGGCGAAATTGGCTGCACCGCCGAGAACTCTCTGACAGGAAGCTGCCTGTTCCCTGGCACTGCCGTCACCCGGGCAGTTTGCGTAGATCGCGGATCCGATATTTGTTCCGTTTCTGTCGACGCTTAAGCCGGTCTTTTCCAGCGCATCGTAAACACGGCTGATCTCATCCGGCAGTCCCCTGCCCGCACGGCGGTCACGTTCAATCACGCGGATCACCTTGGCACGGGGTACATAATCCGGATCCCGTCTTGAGAGTGTAAATTCGCTCAGCCGTTCCGGATTGGAACGGAAAGAAGATGTTTCACCGGAGGGGATCAATTCATCGGTCGTAGTTACCGGATCGGTAATATAGGAACAGATTCTGACAAGCAGGTCATCCGTAAGCGCAGGCATCTCAGGCCAGTCTTTGATATTCGGACCGAATTTCAGTTCATAGGACGGGTCTGCCTCAGTCCATCCGTTATAAACGCGTTTTTCATAAATGCCGCTGTCAAACTCGTAGGCAGGTTCCGTGTATTCCGTTTCTATATCTGTTGCGGCCGTCAGGATCCCGCCGTTGGCAGCTGTTGCGGCAATGGATCTTGCGTCCATCAGCGCGACGGCAGCGAGCTGTCCTTCCGCCGGTTTGGAACCTTCGCGGTTCGGGAAATTCCTGGTCGTATGACGGATGGAGAATTCACCGTTGGCCGGTGTATCCCCGGCACCGAAACACGGCCCGCAGAAACACTCACGCATGATCACGCCGGCAGAGATCAGATCCTTCATCCTGCCGTTTCCTGCCAAAGCAGCCAATACCGGCATGGAGCCCGGATAGACGCTTAGAGAGAAAACACCGTTGCCGCAGCTTTTTCCGCGCAGGATATCCGCGGCAGCGCAGATATTGTCATAGGTTCCGCCTGAACATCCCGCAATCTCACCCTGGTCCACATGAATCTTGCCGCCGATCAGCTTGGAAGTAAGATCGATACGCACATTCCGGAACCGCTTGTTGATGTTCTCCTCTGTCTCGCGCAGAATTTCCGCGGCATTTTCCTGCAGTTCATGAATCGTAAATACATTTGACGGATGCATGGGCATTGCGATCATACATTCGACCAGATCCAGATCGATTTCAATACAGCCGTCATACCAGGTACACGGAGCCGGTTCCAGTTTTCTGTAGGCTTCCGGACGGCCGTGCAGTGTGAAATACTGCTCTGTCTTTTCATCTGTGACCCATACCGATGACCAGCAGGTCGTTTCCGTCGTCATGACATCGATCGCATTGCGGTATTCGATGGGAAGATCGTGAATGCCCGGGCCGACAAATTCCATGACCTTGTTTTTGACATATCCGTTTTTATATACAGCACCGATTACAGCGAGGGCTACATCCTGCGGTCCGACACCCGGTCTTGGTTTTCCCTTCAGATATACAGCTATAACACCCGGACGGTTAAAATCATATGTTCTTTTTACCAGCTGCTTGGCAAGTTCCCCGCCGCCTTCGCCGACACCGAGTGTGCCCAGAGCGCCGTAGCGTGTATGGGAATCAGAGCCGAGGATCATCCGGCCGCAGCCGGCCATCATTTCGCGGTTATAGGAATGAATATTTGCCATATTTGTCGGGACATAAATGCCGCCGTACTTATGTGCGGCTGAAAGCGCGAATTTGTGATCGTCTTCATTGATGGTGCCGCCGACAGCACAGAGGGAATTGTGACAGTTGGTCAGCGCGTAAGGCACAGGAAATTCCGTCATGCCGGAAGCACGTGCTGTCTGTATAATGCCGACATATGTAATATCATGTGAAGTCAGGGAATCAAATCTGAGTTTCAGATGATCCATATCTTCTGACGTATTGTGTGACGCAAGAATACGATAGGCAATGGTTCCTTTTTCAGCTTCTTCTTTTGCGGTGCCCGCAGGCAGGGCTGCAGGATCCTCGATGATGGTATTCCCATCCAGAAGGTATATTCCGTTTTCGTAAAGTTTAATCATTGCGGTCTCCTTTTTTTATTATGATTATACTCTGACTTTCTTCAGGATGAAATGTCAGTTTTTACAGCACTGAAGAATACGGATTATGAACAATGTGTATAATATGATTAACTGAAGAACAGATCAGGTGAAAATATGAAACAGGAAGAAATGAATATTCTGGTGCCGCAGAAGCTGAACGAGATCGAAAAAGAATACAATGTCACAGTTCTCTGGGCAGTTGAGTCAGGCAGCCGCGCCTGGGGTTTTGCCTCGGAAGACAGTGATTTTGATGTGCGGTTTATATACAAAAGAGAACCTTCTGCCTATCTGAAACTGAAAGCAGACAGGGATGTGATCGAACTGCCGGTTGATGACACATGGGATGTGAACGGATGGGATCTCGACAAAACACTGATACTGCTGAACCGTTCCAATCCGACGCTTTATGAATGGATGAATTCTCCCGTAAAGTATGTGGAGACCGGATTCCGGCAGCGGATCGATCCCCTGCTGAAAACCTGTTTCTCTGAAAAGAAGATGCTGTATCACTATCTGAGCACAGCGCGGAGAACGATCCATAACTTTCTGCAGAAAGAACAGGTCGTACCCAAGAAATACTTCTATGCGCTGCGGCCTCTGCTGGCATGCAGATGGATCATGGAAAACCATACGGAACCGCCGGTGCTCTTCCGCGATCTGACGGAAACAGTTCTTCCGGAACATATGAAGCCGTTTATAGACAGACTGCTTGACCTGAAGCTGCATGGTCCGGAAAAAATGAAGGTCGCCCCGATCGGGGAAATCGATTCCTTTCTCGAAGAAGAGATCGTCGCAGCTGAATCCTATCTGCATACACTGGAAGATCCGCATGAATCCTCCTGGGAGAAACTTGATACCTTTTCCCTGGAGGAGATCGGCATGCGCTGAACAGGCATACGGAGACGATCATGGAATACAGACGATTATGCAGTTCACATGACACACAGCTGGCGGAACTGATCCGCACGATCCTCAGAAGCCATCATCTGGATATGCCCGGTACTGCCTACTATGACAGCAGCCTGGACCATCTCTCAGACTACTATTCCCTCCCCGGCCGTACCTACTACGTCCTGATGGATCAGAATATCGTTATCGGGGGCATCGGGATTGCCGAATATGACGGAGAATGCTGCGAACTGCAGAAACTGTATCTCGCGGAATCCGCACGTGGAAACGGCATCGGTTATGAAATGATCCGTTTTATAGAAAACAAAGCCAGAGAAATGGGCTACCGGCAGATCTATCTGGAAACACATACAAACCTTCAGGCAGCGATCCATATCTACGAAAAATCCGGTTACAGGCAGGTCAACAGACCGGAAAATGCGATTCATTCAGCTATGAACCGGTTCTACCAGAAAGACCTGTGATGCAGCAGGGAGGGTTTATGAATCTGCTAATACATGATCTCAGTCCGGAAGAATGGGACAAAACCGGTTTTTCACAGGAAGGATGGCATATCATTTCCGATCAGGGGACGATCCATCCATGCACCGGATGTTTTTCCTGCTGGAACCGGGATCCCGGAAAATGCGTGATCAGGGACGGATATGAAAACATGGGCTATCTGATCCATCACGCCGATGAAGTCGTAGTCATCAGCCGTTTTACCTACGGTGGGTTTTCCGGTTTC
>CADBPK010000198.1 GCA_902796465.1 uncultured Erysipelotrichaceae bacterium
TACGCACTGACGATCCTGTACCGGGATCCCGCCGGGCGTACCGCGGAAAATACCGGAAACCTGAAGGAAACGGAAATCTATTATCAGCCTGTTTTTTCAGAAGTTATCGCAAATATGATCAGGGAGAGAGTATTATTAAGTAGATCAGCATGAACACAAACGAACAGGATATGCAGGAAAACGAAAAATCAAAACTGAATATCATGGTCTGCCTTTCCGCTTCTCCCAGCAACCGCAGGGTCATCCGGACAGCCTGCAAAATGTACAATCCGGAAAGGGATTCCTTTACGGCGCTGTATGTAGGTTCTTCGGAAGAAGAAACAGATACCGATCCTCAGCTGCGCGAGAATATCGAATACGCTGAACGATGCGGTGCGGAAGTACACGTGATCATCAGCCGGGAGATCGCTGTGACCATTTCCGAATATGCCAAGCAGATCGGGGCTACTGACCTGTTTATCGGAAACAGCGCCCCGCCGCATGTCATGACGACCCGAAGCATTCCCGACAGG
Source organism: uncultured Erysipelotrichaceae bacterium (assembly GCA_902796465.1). Classification (GTDB taxonomy): domain Bacteria; phylum Bacillota_I; class Bacilli_A; order Erysipelotrichales; family Erysipelotrichaceae; genus Bulleidia. The sequence goes on from CADBPK010000198.1 coordinate 513, forward strand.
ATCGTTTCCTATCTGCCGGAAACGGACATCCACATCATCCCGGACCAGATGTCATCTTCCTATCCGAAGACATACCGGAAGGGCACATCATCACCCTGGAATCTGAATGATTTTGTACGGGTGGTTTTGGTCATGGCTGTCGCGACGCTGCTTTCCTACTGGTTTGACCAGTCCCGCTACAGCAATGCCAACATTATCACGATCTACATTCTCGCCGTTCTGGTCGCTTCCGTGATCACCTCGCACCAGGTATACGGGATCATTGCGGCTTTTCTCTATGTCATGCTGTTCAATTATCTGTTCATCGATCCCCGCTATACTCTGCTTGTATATGATTCAGCTTATCTGATGACATACTGCGTGACCGTGCTCGCTGCCCTGATTACCGGCAGTCTGGCCGTCAAGCTGAAGAACATCGCCAAACAGTCCGCAGAAAATGCCTATCAGGCCAAGATCCTGCTGGAGACTTCCACCCGTCTGGAAAAGGCCAGGGACCGCCATGAGATGATCCGCATCACATGCATGCAGCTGAGCAACCTGCTCAAAAGAACCGTAATGTTCTACGAGATCGAAGGGGATACACCGAAACTGACGGCGATCTCCTATGAAGAGAAAGCAAGAGAACATGAACCGCCGCTGTCGGAGGAAGAAAAGAAAGCCATTCTCTGGACGTATCAGAACAACCATCACTCCGGTGCGTATACCCGTCATTTCTCCGACAGTCCGTACCGGTACCTGAGCGTGTACAGTGACGCTGCCCGTTACGGTGTGATCGCGATCCGCTGCGGGGAGAAGAACTTCACTGAATTTGAAAACACCATCCTGCTGTCGATCGTCAACGAGTTCACGCTTACCCTGAACAACGAAGTGATCCGCATGGAGAAGAAAGAAGCGGAGATCAATGCGGAAAAAGAGTATTTCCGGGCCGGGCTGCTGCGTTCCATTTCCCATGACCTGAGGACGCCCCTGACGGCGATCTACGGCAACGCTGTGAATCTCAGTACGAATCACAATGAACTGACAGAAGCGGACAAGGAAAAGATCTACGAAGACATGCAGGAAGATACTTCCTGGCTGGTAAGCCAGATGGAGAACATCCTGTCTATGACACGGCTGGAGAACAGATCCGCCATCACGACATCAGCTGAAAATGTGGAGGATGTCATCGAGGAAAGTCTGAAACATCTCGACATGCATGCCTCGGAACACCATATTGAGTGTGTTCATCCGGAAGAGATGCTCTTTGCGGAAATGGATGCCAAACTGATCATGCAGGTCATCGTCAACCTGGTGAACAACGCCGTCAAATATACGCCGGCGGATTCGCATATCGTCGTTTCGGCGGAGAAGCAGGATGATCTTGTATGCATCTCCGTGGCGGATGACGGTCCCGGCATTCCGGAAGAAGACAGGGAACATATCTTTGAGCTGTTCTGGTCGGGCAGGCATGATGTCAAAGACGGATACCGCAGTATGGGTATCGGACTGAACCTGTGCCGCATGATCATGAAAGCACACGGACAGAAGATCGAAGTTTCGAAAAATGAACCGCACGGTACGGTATTCCGGTTTTATCTGCCGTTGAAAGGGGTGGAGAGCTATGAAAGACTTTAAAATTCTGGTGGTCGAGGATGACAAGTCGATCCAGAATCTGATCACCACGACGCTGCGGATCCATGAATACAGCTACCTGACTTCCCAGACCGGCAAGGACGCTGTTTCCCTCTGCGCATCGCACAAGCCGGACCTGATCCTGCTGGACCTGGGACTGCCGGATATTGACGGCTCGGAGGTCATCCGCATTATCCGGACATGGACCAATACCCCGATCATCGTGATCAGTGCCCGGGA
>CADBPK010000199.1 GCA_902796465.1 uncultured Erysipelotrichaceae bacterium
ATATCGATAGCCATCATACCGGCAACGATGATACCCAGGAGGATGGAGTTCGCACCGCTTAAGGAACCTAATGCGTTATTGAGCCATGTGTTCAGGGCACCGACGACAGGTTCAATTGCGAAGATCATGATCAGTCCTATGATCAGCATACCGAACAGAGGATAGATCAGGACAGGTTTGATACCATCGAGTGACGGAGGAACGATTTTGTCCGCCGCTGTCTTGAGGAAGTTCACGAGGTAACCGGCAAGGAAACCTGCAGCGAGAGCACCGAGGAATCCGGATTTGCCGCTGGCAGCGATAGCGCCGCCGACGAAACCTACAGCAAGACCTGGTCTGTCAGCGATCGACATGGAAATGAATCCGGCCAGGATCGGGAGCATGAAGCCGAATGCAACGCCGCCGATCTGTCCTTTGAGCAGGTTTGCAAGAGGTGTCAGAGAACCGAAGTTCGCACGCTGTTCTGCAGTCAGGGAGTTGATGTCAAAGGACAGACCGTCGATCAGGAATGCCAGTGCGATCAGGATACCGCCGCCTACGACGAACGGCAGCATGTGGGATACACCGCTCATCAGGTGCTTGTAGATCTGATGACCGCTGCTGTCCTGTTTCTTTTCCTTAACGACATTTGTGGCTTTGTAAATGCTTGCGCTGCCGCTGATGATTTCTTCGAGTAATTCGTTGGGTTTGTTGATGCCTTTAGAAACCTGGCATTCGACAACTCTCTTGCCGTCGAAGCGGTCCATCGGTACGTTGGTGTCTGCTGCGACGATGATGCCGTCAGCCTTTTCGATTTCTTCGTCTGTCAGGACATTCTTTGCACCGCCGGAACCTCTGGTTTCGACTTTGACCTGATAGCCTTTAGCCTTGGCTGCTTTTTCGATTGCTTCGGCGGCCATGTATGTGTGAGCGATACCTGTCGGGCATGCTGTAACAGCAAGGATCAGGTGTTCGCCGGATAATACTTCCGTTACCGGCGGAGCAGCGCTCTTCTGGGCATCAGCGACATCCTTGGCTTCTTCAGCCTTGTCGATGATCTGCAGGAATTCGTCTGCGTTCTTTGCTTTCTTGAGATCAGCGACGAATTTTTCATCCATCAGCATCATTGCGAGTTTGGAAAGGATCTGCAGATGTACATTGCCGGAGCTTTCCGGTGCCGCGATCAGGAACAAGATGTCTACCGGCTTGCCGTCGAGTGCTTCAAATTCGACACCGCCGTCAATTGTCATTGCCGCAAGACCTGCTTCTCTGACACCGGAGCATCTTCCATGCGGAATAGCGATACCGCCGCCGACGCCTGTTGTTCCTTCTTCTTCTCTTGCTTCTACTGCTTCGAGATAGAGTTTTTTGTCGGAGATCTTGCCGCTGGCTGCCATCAGGTCGACCATTGCTTCGAGGACACTCTGCTTATCTGCGGCTTTCTGTCCGAGGGCAATACTCTCTTTTGCTAAAATGTCAGTAATTTTCATTATTCTTCTCCCCATGTTTTTGCATACAGTTCTTCGACATCCTTTAATCCGGCCAGTTCTTCCTGGAACGCGCTTGCGCTTCCTGTTGCGAGGCCATACCGGAATGCTTCACTGTAATTACCGTGTTTCAGGTATCCGTAAATGAATCCGGCTACCATCGAATCCCCTGCGCCGACGGAATTGACGACTGTTCCCTTCGGTGCTTCACTTTGATAGACTTCTCCGTTCTCGTCGACCAGTACCGCGCCTTCGCCGGCCATGGATACGAGTACGTTCACTGCGCCTTTTTCCTGCAGTTTCTTTGCGTACGGAATGACTTCGTCACGCCGGCTGAGTTTGACACCGAACAGCTCACTGATCTCGTGGTTGTTCGGTTTGATCAGGAACGGTTTGTATTCAAGTACATTCATGAGCAGATCTTTTGTCGCATCGACAACGATCCGGATCCCTCTTCCCTGAAGATGTTTCATGATGTCTGAATACATTGTGGAAGGCATGCTGGACGGAATACTTCCGGCCAGACACAGGATGTCATCGCTGGTGAGCTGATCGAGTTTGGCATACAGTTTTGCGATTGCCTCATCATCGATCACAGGTCCCATTCCGTTGAGTTCACTTTCTTCCTTCGACCTGAGCTTGACGTTGATCCTTGAAAAACCATTGGAAATCGGAATCATTTCATTCCGGATTCCTTTTTCAACGACCAGTCGTTTGATCTCTTCACCTGTAAATCCGGCCAGGAAACCCAGAGCTGTTGTGTCCAGTCCGAAGTTGGACAGGACGATGGAGACGTTGATTCCCTTACCGCCCGGAAAGATGATCTCTTTGGATACCCGGTTGGTTTCTCCCAGTCTGAAGTCTTCGCAGCTCGCGATGTAATCAAGTGAAGGATTGAAAGTAATCGTGTAAATCACAGTTCCTCCTTTCCTGCTCGTTTGATCGAAAATGACCGAAAACGAACATATTTGACTTCCTGATTCCATAATACCGTCAAAAACGGTCATAGTCAATCATAAAATGATCATTTATGATTGTTTTTGATAATTTTTTGCTATAATACAGTCATAAAAGGATTTAAACGATCATGTTAAACGAAGAAAGAAAGAGAAAGATCGTCGCAATTACCAATGAAAAGAAGAGCGTGACGATTCTTGAACTCATGGAGATGCTCGGCGCGTCCCAGTCTACGATCAGAAGGGATCTGAACGAGCTCAACAACAGCAAGATGCTGAAAAAAGTCCACGGCGGGGCTGTATCATTAAAAAACGGGATCCAGACGACGGATGAATCTGTCCTGCAGCGGAAGGATCTCAATATTGAATCCAAGCGGAAGATCGCTTCCTACGCCGCTTCCCTGATCAAGGAAACAGATGTCGTCTATCTTGATGCCGGCACGACGACAGCGGAAATGCTGCCGTATCTGGAGAATATCGGCGCGACTTATGTAACAAATTGTATTTCGCACGCCAGTTTTCTGGCATCCTGCGGTCACCAGGTTTATATGCCCGGGGGATCGCTGAAGGCTAAAACAGACGCGCTGATCGGAAGCGATGCATTGAAGTATATAGAAAAGATGAATTTTACGATCGGATTTTTCGGGACCAACGGCGTCAGTATGCAGGAAGGATTCACGACACCGGATCCGGAGGAAGGTGAAGTGAAAAGAACTGCTTTCTTCCACTGCCGGGAAGCCTATGTCCTGGCAGACCAGAGCAAATTCAATGTTGTGTGCACATATACATTTGCCCCGATAAATAAAGGCTTTATTGTCACGGATTCCAATACGCCCCAGAAATACAGGGAATTACATAATACTATTATAACCGACCTGATCGATATGAGAAGATAGTTGTTGAATTTATGTTATCCGGGCATCAGGTTGCGTGATAACATAAAGATATTCAGGGAAAAATAACAGAAGAGGGTATTATTATGCTGCATTTTCAGCCGGAATGGATGCTCAGGATCATATGCGCACTGATTACAGGCGTTGTGATCGGATATGAGCGGTATGTACGTTCAAAAGAGGCAGGGATCCGCACACATGCGATCGTTGCCATGGCTTCGTGTATCGTTATGATCGTTTCCAAATACGGATTCGGCGATGTGGAAAAAGTGGACGCGGCACGTCTGGCGGCCCAGGTCATTTCAGGCGTTGGTTTTCTCGGCGCCGGTCTGATCTTTGTCCGCAATGATTCGGTTCACGGTCTGACGACCGCAGCCGGTATCTGGGGCACATGTGCGATCGGTCTGGCTTTCGGTGCCGGCATGTATGTGATCGGTTTTGC
>CADBPK010000200.1 GCA_902796465.1 uncultured Erysipelotrichaceae bacterium
CAGTCCGTTCGTATTATCATAGAGCACAAACGAATATCCCTGATTGTCTGCCAGGCTCTCCAGAATATCTTCACCGTTCCCGCTGTCAGAAGGTTCTTCTTCCGCGGATAGGCTGTCTGCCGACAAAGAGATCAGGCAGGCAAGTACGAGAAAGCACAGGAAAAAACGAATGAACCATGCTGTTTTGTTTTTGCCGGTGTTGTTCCGTTTTTCCATTACATATATCCTTTCATCTTTATATTATAACGATAAAAAATGTATCTCGTCATTGATAATTATCCCGGATGGCATTATCAGGGTGAAATAGCAGATGCTGCAGCGGTTACAGTCTTGTCCGTGCTGCCCGGTGGGCAATATTCTGCCACAGATGCATCAGTATGCCGAAATCGCCGTGCAGGGACTGCGGGAGTGTAGGAATACGGTCGTACAGGATTTGGAGATATTCTTCTTCGCTGTTTCCGAAATCAAGGATTTCAATCGTCTGTGTCCTGGCTGTTCCGTTTCTGGAAACAGTCACATCACTGACCGTTCCCTGAAGTTCTGCCCTGTATGAGTCGTGTGCGATCACGACTGTTACAGGCATCCCGATCGTCAGTTTTTCACCGTCATCAAGATAAACAACCAGTTTATGTTCCGTCATCAGGGTCGTGACACCTTCAAAGACACTTCCTTTTTCCTTGCCGTGCGCAACCGATACCGTTACAGGTTCCGCATCAGAAACACGTACCGTTTCACCGTCACTGTCCCTGCCGTCCACAAGGAATACGGACATGATGAGAAAATACAGATTCCGGATCAGCCAGAAAAGGAGCACCGCCAGAGAAATAAAGCGTTTTGCGGTCATCATGGAAAGAATGCGGAGAATGCCGAAAACGGAAAGAATGATCAGTGCCAGGAAAGGACGCATGGAATGTCTGTCGATCTCCCGTTTGCCGCTCTTGGCAGATTTGTCTGTCACTTTGAAAGAAGACATTGTGATGCCGAAGAATTCCTGTATGACCGGTTTCAGAAGATGCGGCATGACACTTGTTTCATAGATGCCGCTCCATTTGGCGGAGATCCGGTTTCTGCTGACATAGCGAAGGCAGGAATCCTGCAGCATATACATCGGGAGCCAGAACACGAGCAGGTCAAGCCACGTGCATCTGAACACCGGTATGGCAAGGACAGCGTAGAAAAGCGGGGAAACCAGATAGATCAGGTTTTTCAGCGGGGAGTACCAGTAGATGACGGAACTCCAGTAACTGATCTTCTGCTCAGCCGTAAGACCTTTCCGGCGGAAGATCTTCAGCTGTCTTGCAGTAGCGATCACGCCTCTGCCCCAGCGGCTGCGCTGTTTGATATGGTCTTTGTAGTTATTTGGGGACTGCCCGCTGGCAAGAGGCTCATCCAGTCCGAGGCTGACAAATCCGTTTGATTCAATCAGAAGCCCGGTCGCAAAGTCTTCGGTGATCGATCCTGTATAGAATCCGCCGACGGCATTCAGCGCTTCCCGGGAGATTACCGTATTGGAGCCTCCGTAAATAACACTGTTGGATGATGTTTTGGCTACTTCGATCGTGCGATAGAAAAAGTCCTGCTCATTCGGTGCGCGTTTTTCCGAATAAAGCGCATACTGGAAAACATCGGGATCATAGAAGCACTGCGGTGTCTGCAGGAGACCGAGACGTCTCTTCTTATCGGCAGGCAGATTTCCTGATCGTTTTTTCGCATCGACAAAATACGGAATCGTTTTGATCAGAAAGTCGCTCTTCGGGATCATATCCGCGTCGAAGGTGACGATGTATGGGGCACCGGTGCGGGCAAGGGCTGCATTCAGGTTGCCGGCTTTGGCGCCCTGATTGTCTGGCCTGTCAAAATAACCGATTCCCATATTTTCAGCGAGCCTGCGCATTGCCGGACGGCGGTTGTCATCGCAGAGCCAGATATGCACTTTATCAGGATCCGGATACCGCATGTGCTTTGCTCCGTTGATGGTCTTGCGGAGAAGCTCAGGAGGCTCATTATAGGGGGAAATAAAGATATCGACATCCGGGAATTCTTCTGCAGTGATTTCCGGGAGCGGATGATCACGCATGCCCAGCAGATTGGCATAAAGAACCAGTGTTTCCGCAAAGCCGAGGATCTCCACTGCCAGAAGGAGAAGATTTGCGGCAACGGCAGGGATGCCAGCTTCAAACGGAATGGAAAGGAAGATCCTCCAGCAAAGATAGATAATAGCCGCGAAAGCACTGATGATCACAAGGATCCTTGATATCAGGAGATAACGTTTTCTGTCCTTGTCGGTTTCCGCAACTGGATACAGATCATCATAAGTCCCGGTGCCTTCCCTGAATCTGCGGAAGAACAGTATGATAAATGAGAAGAGAAGAACCGCAGCTGCACTGATAAGTGCAAACGGCTGCCATTTTTTGACGGATTTATATCCCTGCGGTCCCAGGGATTCCATGAGCCATGAGCGGAAATCAGATAATCTGCCTTTTTCCACTGTGTCAGCCGGACGGGGAATACGTTCCGGATCTGCACCGCGTATCAGTTCCCTGACCCATTTTCCGGATAATGTAAGATCGTTGTCATTCAGTGTACCGGAAGGCTTGTGGCCGGGTTTGAAGAATGCAGAGGATTCATCTTTGTCTGAAAGGCTCCAGACAGTATAGCTGATTTTTTTATCTTTCAGATAGGAAAACCATTCTGCGGCGGAGGCAAAGTCGATCGTTCCGTCACCGGTTTCCTCGCAGATTCCGCATTCACTGATCAGAACCGGAAGACCTGCGTCATAAGCTGCCTGCAGTTCACCTCTGAGACCATCCTTGTGGCTCGCTGTGTAGAAATGCAGGACATACATAATGTTGTCAAAATCAAGCGGACGCATCAGCGGGGCAGAGAGAACCCTGTCATAATCAGGTGTACCGACGACGATGACAGCTTCCGGCATGTTTTCCCGGATCACGGGGATGATCTCATTGCTGTAGCGCATGACATCAGCCCAGTCTGTCGGACCGTTCGGTTCATTGCATATTTCAAAGAGAAGATTATCGCAGTTTTTATATTTCTCAGTAATCGTACGGAAGAAATCAGCCGCTTGTTCTTTGTTTATATTCGGATCGTAATCACTGAGAATGTGCCAGTCCACAAGGACGTACATATCCGCTGCCACAGCAGCGTCGATGCCCTGCATCATCAGTTCCGTACTGCGCTCTTTTTCACCGCCGCAGTAGATGTCGGAATACATCGCAAAACGGATGAAATTACAGTTCCATTCCCGGGATACCGCTGCAATAAATGCAGGATCGATATAATCCGGATACCAGGTCAGTCCGTGGGTGCTGACACCGCGCAGCTGTACCTCTTTTCCGCTTTCATCCGCCAGGACAGGACCCTGCACATGCAGACGGCCGTTGACAGACGGCCTGGCAGTCTCAGAGGAGTAGGGGATGTCATCTCCGTCTTCAGCGTGTACAGACGGCATGAAACTTCCCCGCAATCCTGCCAGGATCAGCACTTCCAGCAATAAAAGTATCCATCTGTTTCTATTGTGTTTTTTGTACATCATATTCATCTTTCTACTGTTAATATTATAAAACGCAAAACCCGGTTTCATATACGGATACTTACGCCGGAAGGAAAAAAACGCTGCACCGCAGGGTACACGGCGCAGCGCGTTTAAAATGTCATTTTCTGCCGTTGCCGGCCGCATCTGGATGAAGGCTGATAAAGTTTTATCGGGATGATATATTATTCCGTAAAACAATTCAGGAATGTTTCGATCTCTTCATCACTCATACCGCCGTCTTTCAGATATTTTCTTGCGTAGACGGAGAGATCTGCTGTTTCGATGTCGACACTGTCATCATTAACGATACTTCTGATCATGGCATTCAGGTTCTTGTCCAGAATAACGTCATATTTCGGTTTATCAGACTGCTCATCGATTTCGTAATAGTTTGCGTATGTCACCATGTAATCATCCCGGATCGATGCATAATCAGCACCGGCCAGTGCTTCCATCAGCATGCATACGAACCCCGTCCGGTCTTTGCCTTCCGTACAATGCACGAGGTAGGGGCCTTCCATCTCAGACATTCTGACAAACCCCTGGGCAAGTGTGACGCGGAAATCGTCCGACATGTAATTCATG
>CADBPK010000201.1 GCA_902796465.1 uncultured Erysipelotrichaceae bacterium
CGATGCGTCTGCCAATTCCGCCATATCCCCATTTGAAGCGCGTATATTCCTAAATCTGGCGTGTCTGCCAATTCCACCATATCCCCGCAGAAATGCATAAACAATAGTATCAAAAACAGATAAAAATGCAATAATCATAATTATCAGAAAAATATGTCTTTTTTATGTAAGATGGTATTAAAAAAAGACACTGGTATAGGTGAAGGGACATATGGAAGATACAGAGATTGTTGAACTGTACTGGAACAGGGATGAACAGGCGATCCGGGAAACAGATGACAAATACGGTCATTATTGTTTTAAGACTGCCTACAGGATCCTGTTTGACAACATGGATGCGCAGGAGTGCGTAAATGATACATGGCTGACCGCCTGGAATCATATTCCGCCGGAAAGACCGGTCAGGCTGAAATATTATCTGGTAAAGATCACGAGGAATATCGCAATGAATCTGTTCAGGAAAAACAGCGCAGAAAAACGAGGAGGAACCGAAACGGAAGCTGCTCTGCAGGAACTCGAAAATGTCCTTTCAAACAACAATGATCCTGAAAAAGAGTTTCTGGCATCAGAACTGCACAGAGCTGTACAGGTATTCCTGAAGAAACTTCCCGCAAAAGAAAGAAATGTATTTATCAGAAGATATTTCTACTTTGAAACAGGAAAAGAGATTGCGGAAAAATACGGACTCAGTGAAAACAACATCAACGTGATCCTGAACCGTGTGCGCAGAAAACTCAGAGATAATCTGCTGAAAGAAGGGTACTTATGAAACTGACAGATGAGATCATCCACGCCGTCGGAAACACGGATGAGAAGATGCTGGAAGAGAGCGAATTATATCATGCCAAAAAGAGTATCTTTCAGTTGAAATGGATCTTTACGTTAACCTTTACCGCAGCCTGCTGTCTATTCTTCCTGCATGTCTCTTCTGTTCCGAATGGTAAAAATGCCCGTTCGGATTATGCAATCGAAGATAAAAGCACGGAATATTCTAAAGGATCGGAAGCGGCAGAACAGGAAAGCAATGCTATGCCGGAACCTTATCCGGAAGAAGCCGGTCCTGTATCGATGCGGTTTGTACAGATCCGGGTCATGGATGCGGAAGGCAGGCTGCTGGAAGGAGAAGAACTGCAGAAAGAATATCTGGCACTGCAGAAAGACGGATACCCCATGTATTTCATTCAGTACGGAACAGATGAAATTATGACAGTATTCCTGACCGATACAGGCAGTATCGAAACAGAGAGATATCCGTCATACAAAATTACGGAGCTGTATGACGAGGACGGAAATTATCTCAGTCCGGATACAAAAGGACTGAAGATCTGGGAGGAGAAAGATGAAATTCAGTAAAATATGGCTGATTGCGGCCGCATTATGTACGTTGACCGCCTGCGGAAATTCCAAAAGCGCAAGCCAGCCGGGAATGAGCACAAATGACAGAAAATATGAGGGAGCCGGTTCGGAGAGTGCTGCATATGAATATCCGGAAGAGGAGAAAAGCGCGGAACAGGAAATACCTCAACCTGATTCGAATGAAATATCAAATGAGTTCGATCCGGTCCAGTCCCAGCAGAAGCTGGTTTATACAGGCAGGATGAATATCCAGACTCTCCATTATCAGGAGACCAAAGCCGATATCCTGAAAAAGATAACGCAGTACGGCGGAATCATAGAAAACGAGAATGAATATGATAATGGTTACGGCTGGTACTATAAAGAGGATTATGTCACCACGATGCATATGAGCTGGATCGTCCGTATCCCTACGGAGCATTACAACGAATTTATGAATGATCTGGAAGGATCGGAAAAAGTTCTTTCGAAGTCCAGTTCGGTAGAAAACATAACACGCCGCTATAATGACAATTCTGCCCGGATCGAAGCGCTGGAGCTGCAGGAAAAGCGTCTTTTGGAAATGATGGAAAAAGCAGAAACGATCGAGGATATGATCACCGTGGAAACCAGACTGACAGAAGTCCAGATGGATCTGAATGAACTGAAGACATGGAAGAATGAGATGGATACGGATATTGAATATTCAACCATCTACCTGGAACTCGACGAAGTCAGAAAGTATACGGAACACAATGATGATTTCATCACAAGATTTACGAGATCTTTCGCTGACGGCTGGGATTCCTTTACAGAAGCTTTGGGTGATATCGCAATCGGAATCGGGCATACATGGCCGTATCTGATCATTCTGGCAGTACTGATCGTCATTGGAATAAAGAAGAAACTTCATCCTGTTCAGGCAGTTAAAAAATTTTTCGGAGAAACTTTTAAAAAGGGAAGAAAAATAGACTGATCGAATAGGTATTCCGGCTGAAATGCGAAAAAATAAATGTATCTGAACAGGGAGGACAATATGAAAAAATTATTATCTATCGCTGCTGCAGTCTGCATGTCATTCACACTTGTCGCTTGCGGCGGAAACTCGGGTGCAGTGGATAAGAGTGAGGAAGAAGCAACGGCAATCGTCAATGGATTCTTCGATGCACTTCATGCAGGTGATGTTGAAAAAGCATCCTCATATGCCAATGAAGAAGTTACAAAGGACCTCAGTCAGATTACGGATGCGGCAGGCAGTCTGGAAGATGTTCTGGGACAGTATGAATTAGAAGAAGCTACAACAGAAAAATACAGATCGATAGTTCCGATGATCGTCAAAGCCGTATTTGAAAAGAGTGAAATCAAGAGTACAGAGAAGATTGACAGCAATGCTTACTCATTCATAGTTGAAAATACAGGTGTCAAACTTGACGCTGTAGGCAACCTGGATCAGGCATTTGACGCAGTCGGATGGGTAAACGAAAATACGGAAGAACTGTATGCCAAAGTAGATGAAGTCGGTGAGGATGGAGCGATTGCCTGGATGATGGACA
>CADBPK010000202.1 GCA_902796465.1 uncultured Erysipelotrichaceae bacterium
GAGATTTTGCAGAAAGCTTTCAGGATATCCGGTCCGAATGTCAGGTTCGGGACAAAATGTCCGTCCATGACATCGAAATGCATCCACTGTGCTCCTGAAGCATTCAGTTCATCGATCTGTTCTTTTGTATTGCTGTAATCCAGCGACAATACGGAAGGTGCGATAATCATATGTATTTTTCCTTTCTCTCCTGAATCATTTTCAGGACCTGCAGATAATTGCGGTATCTCACTTCCGGGACATGACCGCTGTCAACCGCTTCCTTGACAGCACAGCCCGGTTCATTCTGATGCACACAGTCATTGAACCGGCATTTTCCGATATACGGCCGGAAATCCGGTACATACTGGGCAAGTTCATAACGGCTGATATGGGAAAAATCAAGGGAACTGAATCCCGGTGTATCTGCCACAAGACCACCTGCCACAGCATGCAGTTCATTGTGACGGGTCGTATGTTTTCCTCTTCCCAGAGCCTTGGAGATCTCCTGTGTTGCCAGGTGGAATGTCGGATCCAGCTCATTCAGCAGGGTGCTTTTCCCGGCCCCGCTCTGACCTGTCAGTACCGTGATCTTGCCGGTCAGCGTATTTTCCAGGCTCGGATCCAGCGTTCCCTTTGCATTGCGGATCACCTGCATGGGACCTCTCTCATATTCCTGTATGCGTTTTTCTGTTTCTTCAGGGATGCCCAGATCACATTTTGTCACACACAGCACCGGTGTGATATCAGCACATGTTATCAGCATTGCCAGACGGTCGATCAGCGAAGTCGAGAAATCGGGATCCTTCACGCTCATGACGATGAATGCCTGATCCACATTGGCACATGCCGGCCGGCGCAGCTGGTTTCTGCGCGGCAGGATGCGCTGGATCACCCATCTTCCTTCTGATTCTTCCGCTTCTACAAGATCACCGGCGACCGGTGTCATCTGAAGACGGACTTTTCCCATCGCAATCGCTTCTTTTCTTTCGCCTTCATCTGTCAAAAGCGTATAGTGTTTGGAAACGATCCTGATAATGCGTGCAATCATTCATCCTCCGATCAGTAATAATACAAGGTTATGAAGTTGTCTTCTTTCTGTGTGTATTCGGAACCCGGTTCGGGATCGATCTCGATCACAACGCCGAATTTCAGTTTATCTATCTCATCCTGATCCATATTTGTAATATCAAGATTGCTGGTACGGACTTCGACATCCATCGCTTCCAGTTCTTCAGTAGCGGCAGAGATATCCTTGCCGATCAGATTCTTCGGAATTGTGATCGTCGGATAAGCCGAATAAGTAAAGGTAACTTCAGCCGGCGACCCCTTTTCGAACATATCCCCCGGCAGCAGTCCGGCCTGTTTGATGATCGTTCCGGGCGGCTCGTCGCTTTCCTTTTCTTTTGTCTTGATGCGGATCAATTCAAATCCCGGCTTTTTTGGAAGTTCCAGCAGGATGGTGTTGATATTCTGGCCGACATAATCACCCATCTCGACACCGATGCCGTTGGATACTGTAACGTTGATCTTCGTGCCTTTTGCAACAGCGGAACCGATCTCCGGATCCACAGCGATGATCAGACCTTTATCCGTATCTTCCGTCAGAACATATTTGATGGCAGCTGTATCCAGAACAAGCTGTTCATCGGCACAGACTTCTTTTGCTTTTGTGACAGTCATGCCTTCCAGGTCAGGTACATCCACCATTGTGATACGCGGTTTGATCACGCCTGTAAACCGCAGGAGGAAATAAACGACCACTAATAAGATCACACTCACCACCGGGACGAGTACTGCCGCCGGTTTGAGTTTTCTTCTTCTCCTTCTCTGTACCGTGATGCGGCGCTGCTGTTCTGTCGCTCCAGTTTCCCGGCGTTCCTGATCCTTGTCTGTCCGGATGGGGACAACAGTTCTGCGTTTTTCCTTCTGTGCGTTTTTTGCCGGTTTATCAGCGATCACCAGTTTCGGCTCATTGATCCGTGATGGTGAAAGGCATGTCATCAGATCGTTGTACATCTCATCACAGCTGCTGTAGCGGTCCGCCGGATCCTTGGCAGTCGCACGGGTAATGATATTGCCGATCGACTGCGGCACTTCTGGATTGAAGTCATGTACATCCGGCATCTTTTCCCGCATGTGCATCAATGCGACCTGTACTGCCTGGTCTGCTTTGAACGGCACCGTTCCGGTAACCATTTCAAACAGGACGATACCCAGCGCATAGATATCTGACTGCGGTGTCGCAGATTCACCCCGCGCCAGTTCCGGTGCCAGATAATGGACGGAACCCATTACATTATTTGCCTGTGTCAGCTGCATGCTGCCTTTGGCTGTCGCAATGCCGAAATCCAGGATCTTCACGGATCCGTCGGCTTTGACCACGATATTCTGCGGCTTGATGTCACGGTGAATGACACCGCGGCTATGCGCTTCATATGTTGCCGAAGTCAGCTGTTTCATAATGTCCACGGCTTCCTCGTTGAGCAGCGGGCCGCGGGCGCGGATCATCTGTTTCAGCGTTTTGCCGAGGACATATTCCATAACGATGTAATGGTGATTTTTATAATCGCCGACATCATAGATTTCAACGATATTCGGATGGGCAAGCGCCGTAGCTGCCTGGGCTTCCCTTTCAAAGCGGAGGACGGCGACCGGGTCTGTGCTCAGGTCACTGCGCAGGATCTTGATGGCTACCTGACGGTTCAGGATCGTATCGACCGCAAGAAAAACGTCAGCCATGCCGCCCTGGCCGATGTGCTGAATGACCTCATAGCGATTGGCTATCATATTTCTACTCATGATACAGGTCCCCTTCCCAATCAATCAGAACGACTGTAATGTTGTCGAATCCGCCGGCATCCAGCGCGGCTTTCATCAGTTTCCGGCAGCGCAGGTTCGGATCTGTCAGTTCGCCGAAAAGAATCTTCCTGATTTCGTTTTCCTTTACATAGCCATGCAGACCGTCCGAACACAGCAGCATGCCTCTCAAATCTTCTTCATGAACGTCAATATCACATCTGACGCTTTCCCATACGCCAAGCGCATTGGTCAGCACATTCTTGCGCGGGAAATTTTCCGCTTCCTCACGGGTCAGTTCCCCATGCAGCAGCATGTCATTGACCAGCGTATGGTCGACCGTGAGCTGGCGGAACCTGCCGTCGCTCCAGCAGCCGTAAGCGCGGGAATCACCGATGTTGACGACGAACTTGCCGAGCCTGGTGATCATGACACCGCACAATGTTGTTCCCATCCCCTTGAGTTTCGGATGGCTTTTGCCGTATTCAAAAATCTCTGTATTGGACGCGGATACACAGCGTCTGATCCATGTCTTGGCGCTCTCGATATCCGTGAATCCCTTATTCTCTGAAAATGCTTTGGAGAAATATGCCACGGCCATCCGGCTGGCAATATCTCCGCCGGAATTGCCTCCGATGCCGTCGCAGACAATCGCAAAAACATCACTCACTTCATTGGTGGCGATGACATAGCTGTCCTGATTGTTTTTTCTGACAAGACCCCGGTTGGTAATTCCGTAGTATTTCATAACTGATTTCTGTTCCTCTCATGCCGCGCCCGCAGCTGCCCGCAGGCCGCATCGATATCGTCCCCGTGTTTCTGGCGCAGGGTCGCCTTTACGCCGTTCTTCATCAGGACATCATAAAAACGCAGCGCGTCCTTGTCCGATGCGGAACGGTATTCGTTTTCCTCTACCTGGTTGTAGGGAATCAGATTTACATATGCATTCATGCCGCGGATCAGCTTTGCCAGCTTCCGTGCATGTTCGTCACTGTCATTGACACCGTGAAGCAGGATATACTCAAATGTCAACCTTCTGTGATTCTCTTCGCTGTAATCCCTCAGTGCCTTCATGAGCTCTTCCAGCGGATAAGCCCGGTTGACAGGCATCAGGCGGCTGCGCAGTTCATTATCCGGCGCGTGCAGGCTGATGGCAAGGTTGTACTGTACATGTTCCGCTGCGAATCTGCGGATCGCCGGAACAAGACCGCAGGTTGAGATCGTGATATGTCTCGCCCCGATTGCCAGACCGAGGCCGCTGTTCACGATGCGGCAGAAATTCATGACGTTGTCATAGTTGTCAAACGGTTCACCCGTTCCCATGATCACGATATTGTCGACACGCTTTCCGTCCTTGTCCAGTTCCCTCTGCACATACAGGACTTCCTGCACCATTTCTCCCGCCGTCATATTCCGCTGCTTTTTCAGCAGTCCGGAGGCGCAGAACGTACAGCCCATATTGCAGCCAATCTGGGAAGAGATGCAGAGACTGTCCCCAAAATGAAAATGCATCAGGACAGCTTCCACGAATGCGCCGTCTTCCAGTTCAAACAGGAATTTTGTCGTTTCATCCCTTGCGATCTGCCGGTCTTTCTCACGGATATTCATCATGGAATAATCTTCTTCAAAACGGCTGATCAGCTGTGCGGGAAGATCACTCATTTCGCGGAAAGACGCTGCCCGTTTCCGGTACAGCCATGCGTAGATTTGTTTTGCGCGGTATGGTTTCTGTCCGTAGCCGGCCAGTACTTCTTCCAGTTCTTTCAGATTTAGATCGTATATCGTCTGCATACTCTGATATTTTATCCTTTTTTATGTAATTGTGCGACATAAAAACCGTCGCCGCCGGTTTCATCCGGAAATAACGTTTTTTCCTGCAGGCATTCAAAGTCCGGATGTGTCTTCAGAAATCCTTCTGTCTGACGCTCATTTTCC
>CADBPK010000203.1 GCA_902796465.1 uncultured Erysipelotrichaceae bacterium
GACCTTCTGTAAAATGGCTTTGTTTCATATATGTTTTTTGAAACAAATGATATATAATAGTCATGTTACAGAAAGGTTTTTTTATGGCTAATCTATCACGAAGTGAAAAATACAGAGAACTGAGGAACAGTCTCCAGAATGAGATCGATGACGGCTATCAGTCAAAAGAGCTTTCCCGTTTCGAGAAGCGTCTGAACCGGATCGATTCCCGCAATTTTTCCCGTGAAGGTAATTATACAAGATCAGCGGATGATTATGATCCCTCACATGCAAGGCGGCTCAGACACACAGATGACCCGGAATTCGCTCCGGCGGAACCGGCACAGCAGACAACGGGAACGCCTTCCTTTGCGCACAGCAGGCAGATGATCTCTGATACGGGAGATTCCTATGAGAACGATTTCCTGGATCAGTACATCCGCGAAGTCAAGCAGTACAATGTCAGCCAGGGGAACGCTGTCAGCGACAACACCTCTGTCAATGTACTCCAGCAGCTGAATCCGCAGCAGGAAAGCGCATCCGTCAGGGATCCTTACGCTTCCGTGCAGCAGAGGCAGAGACCTGTGCAGATGCAGCGTCAGAGGACGGAAAAACCGCAGATCCAGCATGATTATTACCGGGATTTCTACAAACGCCGTTATGAAGATCAGAATCCGGCACAGGAAGTTCCTGCGCAGGCCGAAAGTCCTTTTGAGGAAGATTCGCAGACTATGTCCAAAGAGGACATCATGGCGGAAGTACAGAATCTTGTTAACGGAAGGAAAAGCAGCCAGAGTACACTCAATGTACCCAAGATGCCTTACATGCAGAACCGGCGCCGGCAGCAGGCACAGACACAGCCGGCATACAATGACACATTCGATTACTCGGAATTCGAAGATACCGAGGATGATGACTACTTTGACAGACACAGCGAAGAGGAAAGAGACACCCGCCAGCAGCTTCTGAACGAAACCACACAGATGCGTGCCCAGCTGGATGACTATGAAGACAATCTGAATGAAGTCAGCGACAAGATCCGTCATACGGACCGTATCCTGAACATCGTTCTGATCGTTCTGATCATTGCCCTCGGCATTGCGCTGGCATTTGTGGTCTACTGGATCGTACTGACACGATAAAGGAGTTATTATGCGGATCAATATAGCGATTGACGGACCGAGTGCTGCCGGAAAAAGCACCATATCCAAAAGGCTTGCCGAAAAGCTTTCCTATGTCCATCTCGATACCGGTGCCATGTACCGGTGTACAGCTTTGAAAGCTGTTCAGAACGGCATTGCGCTGGATGATGAGGAAGCCGTATGTGATATGCTGAAGAATACGGAGATCCGTATGACACCGGCAGGGGATGTATTCCTCGACGGCAAAGATGTCAGTGATGCGATCCGTACGGATGAGATCTCGCTTGCGGCCAGCGATGTTTCCAAGCTGAAAAACGTCAGACGGGATCTGGTTCTCCGCCAGCAGGAAATGGCGAAGGAAAAAGGCTTTATCATGGACGGCAGGGATATCGGCACTGTTGTGCTGAAAGATGCCGAAGTAAAGATTTACATGACTGCTTCTGCCAGGGCAAGAGCAGAAAGAAGATATAAGCAGAATATTGAAAAAGGTATTCCTACTTCCGATATTGACACGATCGAAAAGGAGATCGCGGAACGGGATTATCAGGATATGCACCGTGAGAATTCACCGCTGACCAAAGCTGAGGACGCGGTGGAAATTGACACTTCCTATATGTCCATCGAGGAAGTAACGGATACAATATATGCACTGGCGGAACCCTTTCTGAACCAGGAGGGCTGAAAATGAATACTGGAGTAATTGCGATCGTAGGCAGACCGAATGTAGGGAAGTCTACGATCTTTAATCGAATTATAGGCGAACGTCTGTCGATCGTTGAGGATACGGCAGGCGTGACCCGCGACAGGATCTACGCTGCCGGGGAATGGCTTGGAAAAACATTCCGCCTGATCGACACCGGCGGGATCCAGCTGGAGAATGAGCCGTTCCAGGAAGAGATCCGGGCACAGGTCCAGATCGCGGTCGACGAAGCGGATGTCATCGTCATGGTATGCGACGGGAAAACAGGATTGTCAGATGATGATGCCTATATCGCATCGATGCTGCAGAAACAGGATAAGCCGGTCGTGCTTGCCGTCAATATGATCGATGATCCCGACAAGGTGATCAATATCTATGAATTCTATTCTCTCGGCCTCGGTGATCCGATGGCTGTATCAGGCCTGCACGGACTCGGGATCGGTGATCTTCTCGACGCATGCATGGCAAAGATGCCGGACAAGGACAACGAAGAGGAATATCAGGGCATCCATATTGCGGTGATCGGTGAGCCGAATGTCGGCAAATCCTCTCTCGTCAACGCCATTCTCAGGGAAAACAGATCCATTGTATCGGATATCCAGGGCACGACAAGAGACGCCATTGATACACCGTTCGAATATGAAGGCGAGCCGTATGTCATCGTGGATACGGCCGGTATCCGCAAACGCGGAAAAGTATACGAATCCATTGAAAAGTATTCCGTGCTCAGAGCCATGAAGGCTATCGAGCGCTGTGATGTCGTACTGTTCCTGATCGACGGTGAAAAGGGGATCCGTGAACAGGACAAACACGTGGCAGGCTATGCCAGCGAAGCAGGCAAGCCTCTGATCATCGTCGTAAACAAATGGGACGCAGTCGAAAAAGACGATAAGACCATGAACCGTTTCACAGAACAGATCCGGTCTGAATTTGCCTATCTCTCCTATGCGCCTATCCTGTATGTCAGCGCAAAAACGCATCAGAGGGTGACGGAGATCATACCCAAGGTCAACGAAGTATATGAAAACGCGACCCGCAGGATCCCGACAAACATACTGAACGAAGTGATCGCGGATACACAGATCACAAATCCGGCGCCGGCCAGAAACGGAAAGCGTTTCCGTATCTACTACGCAACACAGGTAGCTTCACTGCCGCCGACATTTGTTCTTTCCTGCAATGATCCGAAACTGATGCATTTCACATATCAGAGATTTATTGAAAACTCACTGAGAAGGGCGTTTGCTCTTGAAGGGACTCCCATACGCATCATCACCAGAAAGAAAATATCTGAATAGACAAAGAAAGACGGGTCGTTCGGCCCGTCTTGGATTACCAAATAAAGCTGGGGTCTGGAAAATTAGGGTCAAAAGTTGGGGTCTCCAATTTTGGGGTCTAGACCACCCTGCCTAAA
>CADBPK010000204.1 GCA_902796465.1 uncultured Erysipelotrichaceae bacterium
CTGCCACATCACCATTTATCCGCTCACATGTGATCCTGCTGATGTTCTGCAGACACAGTATGAAGACGATCTGAAGAACAACCTGTGCGGTGACGTTCATGTCCGCGGTGAATATCCGGCATATGTAAAGAAACTCTGGAAAGACCAGGGTGTTGAACCGACATTCATTCTTCCGGGCGATGAAGAGATCCTGAAAGAAGGCAAAGTTGACATGTATACATTCTCCTACTACATGTCCAACTGCGTCACAACACATAATGACGCTGAAACAACAGCCGGAAACATGTCCCTCGGTGCCAAAAACCCGTATCTTAAGGCTTCTGACTGGGGCTGGCAGATCGACCCGATCGGCCTCAGATGGACGCTCAACAAGCTTGCTGAGCGGTACCCGGGCGTTCCGCTGATGGTCGTTGAAAACGGCTTCGGCGCATTCGATAAAGTCGAAGAAGACGGTTCTGTACATGACGCATACAGAATTGACTACTTCCGTGAACATATCAAGGCAATGGGAGAAGCAATCGACGACGGCGCACCGCTGATCGGCTATACTACATGGGGACCGATCGATCTGGTATCCGCATCTACCGGCGAATATGCAAAACGCTATGGTTTCATCTATGTAAACAGACATGATGACGGAACCGGTGATTTCTCCAGAAGCAAGAAAGATTCCTTCTTCTGGTACAAGAAAGTCTGCGAGACAAACGGAGAGGACCTCGCCTGATCCAACCAACAGGACCTGCATGATGCAGGTCTTTTTTGTTGCGCTTCCTATTGAATAAATGTTTCCTCAAAAGGTACAATAAAGGAAAGAAAAACAAGGAAAAGGAACAATTATGAAAAAAGGTGTAATTTTTGATATGGACGGCCTTTTGTTTGATACAGAGGCAGTCTGGCAGCGCAACTGGTCCAGGGCTGCGGCGGATATGGGCATTGATCTGCCTGAGGCATTCCGGAAAGAGATCTGCGGTACCAGCGGCGAGATCATGAAGCGCGTCATCGAAAAGTATTACAGCGTGGATGACGGAACTGAGATCATGCAGAATGTAATTAACGGCGTGCACTCGGATCTGAAAGACAATGTGCCGGAAAAACCCGGTCTGCATGAGATCCTGGAGCATTTCAGAAACAAAGGAATGAAAATGGCTGTCGCCAGTTCATCATCGCAGGCACAGATCGAATCAAACTGCAGGAATGCCGGTATTCTTGAGTATTTCGACGCGCTGGTAAGCGGCGCGCAGATCGGCAAAAGCAAACCCGCGCCTGATATTTTCCTTGCTGCAGCGGAAAAGATAGGTATCGCGCCGGAAGACTGCTATGTGTTCGAAGACGCATTCAACGGCGTACAGGCAGGATACGCGGCAGGGAGCGCTGTGATCATGATTCCGGACATGACGGCGCCGACCGATGAGATCCGCGCCATGACATATGCGGTATATGACAATCTTCTGACCGCAAAAGATAATCTTTAGCCTGATAAGGGGGAACATATTATGAAAAAATATCTGGCAATCGATATCGGGAAAACATCACTCAAGTATGCTGTGATCAATGAGGAACTGGATTTCTCTGACAAGGGAAAAGAATATATTTCTTCCGTTGATTCCAAGGATGAGCTGTTTGACACGATCCGTGATGTTGCTGACCAGTTCCGCGGAGAGGTGGAAGGGGTCACCATTACGATGCCCGGCGTCATTGACACCAAGAAGGGTTTTGCCTACAGCGGCGGTATGTACCCGTGGGCGCGCAATATTCCTTATGCACAGATGCTCAGTGATCATATCGGAATGAAAGTTGCGATCGCAAATGACGCCAAAGCCTGCGCGTTTGCGGAGATGGGTTACGGCAGCCTGAAAAAAGTGCAGAATGGTGTTCTTTATATGATCCTGGCAACCGGGATCGGCGGAGCCGTCATATCCAACGGTCAGCTGCTGAACGGCGAGCATTTCGGCGCCGGGGAATTTTCCTATATGCGCGGCGACTATATGAACCGTGAAAGCACAGAGGATATGTTCGCGCTTGCCTGCAGTATCGATGGTCTTAGCAGGATCGTTGAAGCGGTATCCGGTCTTTCCAACCTGAATGTATTCAGGATCTTCTCCAAAGTCCAGATGGGAGATGAACTTGTCAGACAGGGCGTGGAAACCTACTGTGATATGCTGGCAACATATATCTACAATGTGCAGTGCGTTCTCGATTCACAGAGGATCGTCATGGGCGGCAATATTACCGATGAACCTGTCTTTATGAAAATGATCAAGGAAGCAGTTCACCGCAAATTCGAAGATGCCAGATTCAAATTCATCAGGGAACCGGAGATCCGCGGCTGCGTATTCAGCGGGACAGCAAGGATGATCGGCGCCATGTATAATTACAAACAGATTTTCGAAGAATGAGAAAAGGAGAAAGAATAATGGGTTTCAGAAAAGACTTTTTATGGGGCGGCGCCATTGCCGCGCATCAGGCTGAAGGTGCCTGGGACGTTGACGGAAAAGGTATTTCGATCGCGGATGTCATGACTGCCGGTGACAATGTCACCAAGACACCGAGACGCATCACCCGCGGCGTACTGGAAGGCGAAGATTATCCGAACCACCTGGGAATTGATTTTTATCATCATTACAAAGAAGATATCGCCCTGTTTGCGGAGATGGGATTCAAGGCGTTCCGTACCTCCATCGCTTGGACACGTATCTATCCGAACGGTGATGATGAAACACCGAATGAAGCCGGTCTGAAGTTCTATGATGATATGTTCGACGAATGCCGTAAATACGGAATCGAACCGGTCATCACACTGTCTCATTTCGAGATGCCGTATCACCTGGCTGACAAGTACAACGGCTTCATGGACAGACGATGCATCGATTTCTTCGTCCGCTACGCGAAAACATGCTTCGAGAGATACAAGGGCAAAGTCAAATACTGGATGACATTCAACGAGATCAACAACCAGGCTGAATTTGTCAAAATGGGTGCGCACCATCTCGTACAGGAAGGCGCAGTCCTTGTTAAGGAAGGCGACGATATCGAAAAGATGATGTACACATCTGCCCATCATGAGCTGCTCGCTTCCGCCCTGGCAGTCAAGGCATGCCATGAGATCGATCCTGCCGCAAAGATCGGCTGCATGATCGGTATGAACGGTGTATATCCGGCTACCAGTAATCCGGAAGATGTACTCAATGCCCAGAAGGCAATGCAGCAGAAATACTACTATGTCGAAGTGCATGTCAGAGGCCATTACGCATCCGGGATGCTGAAGAAGTTTGAAAGAAAAGGCTATGACTTCATCCTCCCGGGAGACAATGAGATCCTGGCGGAAGGCAAAGTTGACTATATCGGCTTCTCCTACTACATGTCATTCGCAACGAAATATACAGGACGCTTCGGTGATACATTTGATTTCTCCGAAGAAGACTATGTCAGAAACACTTACCTCAAAGCTTCCGACTGGGGCTGGCAGATCGATCCTGTCGGCCTGAGATGGTGCCTCAACTGGTTCAATGACCGCTTCGAACTGCCGATGATGATCGTTGAGAACGGTTTCGGCGCATATGACAAGAGACTGGAAGACGGTACAGTCGATGACCAGTACCGTATCGATTACCTGAAGGCTCATATCAAGGCTATGCGTGATGCAGTTAACTATGACGGTGTTGACCTGCTTGGCTACACAATGTGGGCACCGATCGATATCGTTTCCGCATCCACCGGTGAATATGACAAGCGCTACGGCTTCATCTATGTTGACTACAACAACGCACATGAAGGCGACATGTCCCGCAGCCGCAAGAAATCCTTCTACTGGTACAAGAAGGTCTGCGAAACGAACGGGGAAGAACTCTGATCCGAATATAAGGGTCCGGCAATGCCGGATCCTTTTTTAGTTATCGGGAAACAGATGTATTGAAGGAAACTTTTCTGCGAAAGCATGATAAACTTTTATCAGATAAAGGAATTATATGCTGAAGAAAATACTCATTATCGGTTCCACTGTGGCGGATATCCATATTTTTGTGGACCATCTTCCTTCCGCCGAAGAAGATATCCATCCGACCGGTCAGAAAATGTCTGTCGGGGGCTGCGCTTACAACGTTGCCAATGTCCTGGAAAAGCAGAATATACCATATACATTGTTCTCGCCGCTGGGCACAGGGATCTATGCGGATTTTATCCGGCAGAACTGCGGCAAAGTCAGACCGGCACTGAAAAGCGATGAAGAAAACGGCTGCTGCTACTGTCTTGTGGACGCTTCCGGTGACAGGACATTCATGTCCCTGCACGGGGCGGAATACCGTTTCCGCCGGGAGTGGTTTGACGAACTGGATATGCAGGAATATGACATGATCTATGTCTGCGGTCTCGAGATCGAAGAACCGACGGGGAAAAACATAATATCGTTTCTCCGGCAGCAGAAGGATAAATTCATCTTTTATGCGACCGGGCCGCGTATTACGCATACCGATTTAATGAAAAATGAGGAGA
>CADBPK010000205.1 GCA_902796465.1 uncultured Erysipelotrichaceae bacterium
AGGACCTGCGGAGGATCACGATCGAGGAACTGGTCCGGCTGTATCTTATCATCGGCATCCTCACGCTGCTGTATGTCGGTGTGATCCTGCTTTCGATCGTTTCCAAGGGAATGATGAGTGTGAAGATGATGGTTTCCCTCATTCTGTTCCTGATCATACCGCTGCTCATCTGTATGGTCGTCAATATTGTGATGTATCAGAAAGCAGTACTTAAAAACATGACCAAACCGCTGTAAGAAAGCACAGGGGAGGACCGCCGCACGGCATCCTCCTTTTTGATTTGCAGGGCTGTATGCTATAATCAGAATACGAATTGTCGCTGTTTCATAAACAGTGAAGAAAGGATATCATCATGGGTCTTTTTGATAAGCTTCTGAAGGAAGGTCAGAAAATGATCGAAGAAGCCGTCACTGAGGAAAACAAGGAAAAAGCAGCTGCTTTTCTGAATAACCTGAAGGATAATCTCGAGGAAAAAGCCGGAGAATTCAAACAGTATCTGGAAGAGAAAAACGAACAGGCGGAACAGGAAGAGACATATTACACACCGGATGAAGAAGACACACGTACATGCCGTGAAAAGATCCTGGCTGTCCTGCAGGAGGAATTTCCTGCTTATACGGTGAAGGAAAATGTATCCCCGCGTGAGCTGGGAGGAACCGGACGCTTCATGGACTATTCCATCGTTGTTTACGACGGCGCACAGGTCAGGCTCATCATGATGCTCATCGGCAAGACGACCACCTCACACCGTGAATACCGCTGGAGCAGGGAATTCGCTGAATCCAGAGGCTACGCATTTATCAACTTTATCAAACATTATCCCAACAGGACCGACTACATCTCACAGAGGCTGCACAAGTATCTGTGAGTGAAAGGCAGAAAGAGAAAAGCGGAAACGCGCCTGCGGCGGAAGCAGCGCGGTCAAATACGGACTTTGCAGGCAGTCAGGCCGCGTACCTTCCGGTATCGCAAGCATAGCTTGCTTCAAAGCTGTTTCTCTTTCTTTTTTGTTTATGACACTGCTCGATGAACTGAAGGACAAAGATGTCTGGGAAAATTTCCTGGCATACCAGAGTGAACATGGACGGCTGAAAGCGGATGAACGCAAAAAGCTGGAAGTTTTCGTGCGGGAAGAAGAGTACCGGAAGATCACCGATACAATGACATTCGGATATCCGGTGCGCAGGGAGATCGCGCGTCTGGGATCGTCCGGAAAAAGGGTAGTGTACAGCTATTCCGGGGAAGAGATGTCAGTCCTGAAGCTGCTGGTGTTTCTTCTGTACCGGTATGACGGGATACTGCCGGATTCCTGCTATTCCTTCCGGCGGGACAAGACCGCCCAGCAGGCCATGCGGGATATTAGCCGCATACCGGATCTTGAGAAGAAGTATGTACTCAAGGCGGATATTCATAATTACTTCAATTCGATCGATCCGGATCTCATGATACCGATCCTGGAAGAAACGATTACCGATGATCCGGAACTTGTACATTTTCTTGCGGGACTTCTGAGACAGGGCAGGTGTATCTGCGGCAGGGAGATCGTCGAAGAACAGCGCGGTGTCATGGCCGGGGTTCCGACCGCCAATTTCTTTGCCAATCTGTATCTGGCTGATTTTGACCGTATGATGGAAGAAAAGGGGATCCCGTACTTCCGGTATTCTGACGATATGCTCTTTTTCCTGTCATCCGAAGAAGAGCAAAAAATGATCTGCGTGCTTCTGGAAAAGACATTGGCGGAAAAGAAACTGACCATGAATCCGGATAAACTGTTTATGGGAGATCCCGGCAGCCCATGGGAATTCCTCGGCTTCCGCTATGAAGCAGGAAAGATCGATATCGCAAAAGGTGCCAGGGAAAAGATGAAGGGCAAGATCCGGAGAAAAGCCGGACGTTTATGGAAAAAACGGAAACAGGAAAAGTGGACGTATGAACGTTCTGCCAGGGCCATGATCCGCGCTTTTGACAGAAAATTCTATGATATGGGCGGGGACGGCAGTTTCTCCTGGATCCGGTTCTATTTTCCGGTGATAACGGAAACAGAAGGCTTGAAGGAGATCGATGCCTGTATGCAGAGATATCTGCGTTATCTATATTCCGGAAGACATTATAAAGGCAATTATGCCGTAACATATGAAGCACTGAAAAAAATGGGGTATACACCCCTGGTGGCGGAATATTATAACTGGAAAGAAGAGAACAGGCTGCTGGAGAAGCAGAACAGAAGAGAAAAGGAGATCTGAATCATGTTATTAAAGCAGATGAAATACTTTCAGGCAGTCGTGGAAAAGAATTCCTTCACGGAAGCGGCAGAGGTCTTTCAGATCTCCCAGTCAGCCATTTCCCAGCAGATCCGTGCTATGGAAGAAGAACTCGGATTCCCGCTCGTGATCCGGAAGAACAGATCCTTTGAAGTGACGCCGGCCGGCAGATACTTTTATGAAAAGAGTCTGGAGATCACAGCTCTCAGTGAAAAAGCCTGTAAGGAAAGCAGGAAGATCGCCCGGAATGAACATGCCTCACTCCGGCTTGGAACGGGCAGAAGAGCACAGGGCTACGCTGTACAGAGAGCGCTCGGGGAATTCAGAAAACGATATCCGAAAGCGGAAATCTCCATCGAGACCGGATCCGGCAGAAATCTGCTGAAAGGTCTGCAGAAAAAGAAGTTTGATCTGATCCTGACGGATGATTCCTGTGTTCTCAACAAATATATGGACAAGGCAGTCCTTTCCAGCCGGCAGTGGTATATCGAACTTCCGGCCGGAAAGAAATATGATCCGGAAGCTTCACTGTCGGAACCGTGTATCGTGACATCAGCGGAAGACAGAGAATATTTCCGTACTGTGCTTGGATTCAAAGGATCTTTCCCGGCAGCGGATAACCTTGATGAAGCGCGGATGATGGTCCTGGCAGGGAAGGGGATCCTGCCGGTGGAAAGCAGCTGTGAGAAGATGCCGGGAGGTCTGATCGAGCGTGTTCCTCTGCTGAAGGGTGGCGTACAGCCGTCATTGACGATCCTGGCAATATGGAACAGGGAAAACACGAATGAAGCTGTCGGGGAGTTTACGGAAATACTCAGCGGACAGGTCTGGTGATTCATAATTATGCCGGTTCTGACCGGCTTTTCTTTTATCTGTATATATAAGATAAACTTATGCGATATATGTTCTTTCGGATAAGAAACGCTAATAAATCAAAGAGAGCACCGAATGTCACTTCTGTAATAAAAACAGAGACAGTTTGCCTGTCTCTGCGGAGGAGATTATGTCCGGATATTTATTTGTGTCCCTTATGGAATTCTTTATAAACGGAAGGAAAGATTTTCGGGTCCATGTCGTCATAACACGTATATAAATCGAGAATCAGTTTCCTGAATGCCGGATTCCGGTCATGACAGACCCGGATCAGCTCCTTAAGCAGACCGTTTATATCGAACATCTCTATGGTGTCATCGATGCTGTGAATGTTTCTTGTCTGCGAAAGGGTGATTAGTGCTTTCAGTATTTTTTCGATTTCTTTCTGGTCTGTTTTCCGCAGATCCCCGGAACATATTTCATTGATATCAAGCGCAATGAAATAGGGATCGCCTGTTTCCTCTATGCTGAAACGGTCATCGAGGATCCTTTCCAGCAATTCCATGAACACATCCGAATTCAGCCATTCGTCTGTCTGCTTGTTGTCCAGGATTTTTCCATACTGATCATGATATATCTGGTTGAGCGTCTGGATATCCTTTATGCGGCTGTAGTCTTCGATGATCATTTCCTCATCCAGATCTATTCCGTATTGTTTCATTGCCGTGAAATATTCATCTGTGGCGGTGGTATACCGCTTTTTCATCAGTTCGACAGCCTGATAAAGGTCAAGTTTTTCTTCCATCATCCTGTGCTTGTTATTGTCTGCCATATACTGTCTCCGTTTATGATCTCTTCTATTATACAAATTTACCAAAAACCGGCGTCAATAATTCTCAGCAATAGCTTACAAAGTCATCCGGAAGCAAACTTATGACAGATCCTGCGGGGAATGCTAAACTGAAAATGACTATGAACTGGAGAAAAGGATTATGAATAAACCGTTTTACTGTGATGATCAGATTTTCCTGAAGCCCGCTGATTCCACCTGGCCGGGTATTGAATCTGTTTATGATCTGTACAATATACTCTGTGATGTCTGGTGCGCGGATACCTGTGCGCCGAGGATGCGTGAAGAATGGTCGGAAGAAAACAAAACACTGGGACAGTGCTCCGTTACCGCTTTTCTGGCACAGGATATCTTCGGCGGGAAGGTATACGGCGTACCGCTTTCGGACGGCAATTACCACTGCTTCAATGTTGTAAACGGGCAGAAATTCGACCTGACCAGTGCGCAGTTTAAAGAAGATCTTGATTATGGAAATGTCACGGAGCAGTTCCGCGGAGTCCATTTTGCAAAAGAAGAAAAACATCAGCGTTATCTGAAACTGAAACAGCTGCTGAAGGAAAAGACCGGCAGAAAACCGATCCGTCTGATCGTATGCGACCTGGATGAAACACTGATCCGGAAAGACCGCACGATCCATCCGGACTGCATTGCGGCGATCAAATACCTGCAGAAGAAAGGTGTCCTGTTCGTGCCGGCAACCGGAAGAGGATACACTACCGTGAACGGCACGCTGAAAGATCTGGATCTTTTTGAAAAAGAAAACCAGTATGTCATGTCTTTCAACGGCGGCGCATTAACGGAAAACAGGGACACAAAGGTTCTTTATTTCCGTGATATGGACCGTTCCCTGGTACAGAAACTGTTTGAACGGGGCCTGCGGTATGACGCTGCGGTGAGGGTCTATACAGCCGATATGGTCTATGTTTTCCATATGACGGAAGAAGAAAGACAGTTTTCAAAGGGCAGGTCCGGCGTTACCGAATGCGCAGGTGAAGACCTGTCATTCCTGGATGGACAGCCGATCGTGAAGATCGTATATGCCAACAGCAGTTTTCCGTATCTGCGCAGTATTGAAGATGACATGAAAGACCTGAAAGACGAACTGGATATTACCTATTCCAGCGGCAGATATATGGAATTCAACCCGAAAGGAATAAACAAGGGGACAGGACTGCAGAAACTTGCAGACCTGCTCGGTATCCCCATGTCACAGACGATGGCGATCGGCGACAACTTCAACGATCTCCCAATGATCCGTGCTGCCGCGGCTGGTGTCGGTACGGCAAATACAAACAGCCAGATGAAGCGCTTATGCCCGCATCTGACGGAACGGACATGTGAAGAAGGAGCGGTCGCGGAAGCGGTCGAAAGGTTTATATGAAGCTGATTGCCGTAAATGAAGCGTATGCGGAAAAAGAACGTGCTTTGCTGATGAAGGAAAGACAGAAAGGGAATATGGTCGTCCTGTGCAGTGAGCATAACCGGGCATGGCTGATGCACAACCGCTATATGCTTGCCAATCTCTTCATCGCTGACGGCGGGGAATTCGCATTCGGCGGATGCCATGTCCTGTACGAGAAGCGTTCACAGTATCTGGATACGGTCATTTCCATACTGGAAAAAGAAGATGTACCTCATGCATTTACCCG
>CADBPK010000206.1 GCA_902796465.1 uncultured Erysipelotrichaceae bacterium
CGCAGCAGTTTTCTGAATCTGAACGGCGCATGGGAATATCAGATCACGGAAGGCAGGAGGCTGCCTGACAAGGACCGGTGGAAGGATATCACGGTTCCTTTTGCGCTTGGTTCCCATCTGTCCGGGAGCGACGAGATCCTGCTGCCGGGAAAATCTCTCTGGTACCGGAAACAGTTTGCCTACATGCCTTCGTATCTGCATACATTCCTGAATTTTGAAGCAGTGGACCAGGAGTGCGTGGTATATGTCAACGGCATCGAAGCCGGCAGGCATTCCGGCGGCTATACACCGTTCGGATTTGATATTTCAAGTCTGATCAAATATCAGAATTCCCTCATGGTCAGGGTGAGTGATCCCTCAGACCAGGGACAGTACGCCTACGGCAAGCAGAAGCTGAAGCACGGCGGCATGTGGTACACGCCGACTGCCGGCATCTGGGGAACCGTATGGCTCGAGGATATTCCCGATCATGCGGTGCATGATGTCAAAATAACGCCGGATCTTGACAGCCGAAAGGTATTTTTCGACCTTGCGGGGGATTTCCAGCAGGCGCATCTCATCGTTTCCGAAAACGGGAAAGTCATTCATGAAGGCATAACCAATGACATGCATTATGAAATGATCCTGGATTCTGTCCACCCGTGGAGCCCGGATGACCCGTTCTTATATGATGTATACATTGAAACGGAAGATGATCTGGTACGCAGTTATTTCGGTATGCGGAAATTCTCGTCCGGTTATGACGCGCACGGGAAAAAACGGTTCTTCCTGAATAACCAGCCGCTGTTTCTGACAGGTGTGCTGGACCAGGGATACAGCCCCGACGGCATGTATACTTATCCGCAGGATGAAGCGATGGTCTTCGAGATCAGGAAGATGAAGGAAATGGGCTTCAACCTTCTGCGGAAGCATGTCAAGGTGGAAAACAGGAGATGGTATTATCACTGCGACAGACTGGGTATGCTGGTGATGCAGGATATACCGAACGGCGGTGAGGCATATGACAAGAAGTCGGTATTGCTGCTGCCGAATATCGGGATCCGGGAAATGAACGATATCCGCAATCCGCATCTGGGAAGGGCGGAAAGGGATCTCCAGAAGAAATACTATGAAGAACTGGATGATATCCTGAATGATCTGTATAACTTTGTCTGTATCTGCGCCTGGGTTCCGTTCAATGAAGGATGGGGACAGTTCAACAGCGCGGAAGTGACGGATTATATCCGGAATTATGATACGACCCGCCTGATCGACAGCGCCTCCGGATGGCATGACCAGGGTGCCGGTGATTTCCATTCACGGCATAATTATTTCCTGCATTTCCGCGTTCCGTCCGATGCGGAGGACAGGATCATCCTGCTCAGCGAATTCGGCGGATACTCACTGCTGGAAGGAAGACATTCGCAGGCAGAAAAACTATATGGATATAAGAAATTCAGAGACAGGATGTCTTTGAATGACGCAGTAATGGACTTGTACAACAGGGATGTATATGACAATATTTCCAATGGATTGTCCGGCTGTATTTTCACCCAGGTATCGGATGTGGAAGATGAATGCAACGGCATCCTGACGGCAGACCGCCGCGTTGTTAAGATCAATGAAAGGCGGATGCGCAGAATGAACGAGAAATGCATACGGAGAATGAATAAATGAAAGATGAAATAGTAATAGCTGAAGCGATGCATGGGCAGGTAAGGATCCATGCGGCTTATACAAAAGATACCGTGGAAGCTGCACGGCAGGCACATCAGTGTGCCCCGACCAGCGCCGCTGCCCTCGGACGGGTCCTGACAGTTACGGCGATCATGGCCAGTGACCTGAAGAAGCCGGATGAGAAGATCGTTTCCATCATCAACGGTCACGGTCCTGCCGGTACGATCCTAGCCCAGGCAGACGGTCAGGGCAATGTGCGCGGCTTTATCGGTGATCCGGACCTGTATTTTTCCAGGGAAGACGGGCATCTCGATGTAGGCCGGGCAGTCGGCAGGAACGGAACACTGACCGTTACGAAGGATCTCGGACTGAAGGAACCGTTTTCCGGTGTTGTGGCGCTGAGAAGCGGGGAGATCGGTGAAGATTTCACCTATTACTTTGCGGTATCCGAACAGACACCGTCCGTTGTTTCGGTGGGTGTGCTCGTTGATACGGACTGGTCCATCCTGACAGCAGGCGGACTGATCTTCCAGCTGATGCCGGGCGCCACGGAAGCCTGCATATCTGCCTGTGAGAAAACGGCAGATTCCATGCGCTCCATGACTTCCCTGCTCAGGGAAGGAAACACACCGGAAGATATCATCCGCATGTATTTCCCGGATGCGGAAATACTGGGCAGGAAGGATGTACGCTGGCACTGCGGGTGCTCGAAGGAACGCTTTGAAGCTGCGCTGATGACGTTGAAGGACAGCGATCTGGAAGAGATGATCCAAGACGGCAAAGGCGCTGAGATCCGCTGCCAGTACTGCAGCAGTCTCTATCAGTTTGATACGGAAGACCTGAAGAATATACTGAACAGAAAACATGTTGAAGATCGGTAATGTAACAATCAGCGAACCAATTGCGGCGGCTCCGCTCGCGGGCATAACCAACCCGGTATACCGTGAGATGTGCCGTCGTTTCGGCGCGGGACTTGTGGTCAGTGAAATGATCTCGGACAAAGCCCTGCATTATAAAAGCAGGAAAACGCAGGAAATGTGCCGGACATCCCCAGATGAACACCCGGTCGCCCTGCAGCTGTTCGGGTCGGATCCTGTCACTATGGCGGAAGCGAGCGAATACCTGACGAAGAATACGGACTGCGACATCATTGATATCAATATGGGATGCCCTGTCAACAAGGTGATCAAGGCGCATGCCGGCAGCTGGCTGATGCGCGATGAGGAACTCGCGGCAGATATCGTCAAGGCTGTAAAGGATCATACGGACAGACCGGTAACGGTCAAGATCCGGGCAGGCTGGGATAAGGAACATATCAACTGTGCCCGACTGGCGCAGAAGCTGGAAGCCGCAGGGGCGAACGCCATCGCGGTCCATGGCCGCACACGTTCCCAGATGTATGAAGGAAAGTCAGATAACCGCTATATCCGGATGGTCAGGGATGCGGTTAGGATACCGGTCATCGGAAACGGGGATATCCGTTCCTGCGAGGATATGAAAAGGATGTTTGATGAGACCGGGTGCGACGCGGTCATGATCGGCCGGGGACTGATCGGCAAACCGTTCTTTCTTCAGGAACTGAAGGCATATCTGCACAATGAAGCGTACATACCTCCCTCAGAAGATGAACGGATCAGCCTGGCTCTCGAATACAGCCGGAAACTGACGGAATATGAGGGAGAGATGATGGCCA
>CADBPK010000207.1 GCA_902796465.1 uncultured Erysipelotrichaceae bacterium
AGCCTTTCATCAGAATCCTCTCTGATCAAATTTCATTTCCTTCAGGCCCTGTTCCTTGAAATCCAGAAAGCGGTCCTCACGGATCGCGCTTCTTGCGTCTTCCATCAGTTTCAGCAGGAAGCGGATGTTGTGGATCGACATCAGTCTGGTTCCGAATCCTTCCGCAGTGCGCTGCAGGTGATTCAGATAAGCCCTGGAATAATTTGTGCATGTATAACAGTCGCAGGCCGGATCCAGAGGTGAGAAGTCCTCTTTGTATACAGCCTTGCGTATGGATATTCTTCCTTCGCTTGTCATGAGCGTCCCATGCCTTGCCAGACGTGTCGGGAGAACACAGTCACACATATCGATATTCAGCGCAACTGCTTCCAGAAGATCGTTGACAGCACCGACACCCATCAGATAACGCGGCTTATCGTAAGGCAGCGCTTCTGCACACCAGCGGACCATCCGCAGCATGGTTTCCTTATCTTCCCCGACACTTGTTCCGCCGATGGCGTATCCCGGGAAATCCATCTCAATCAGCTTTTCAGTGCAGTAGGTCCGCAGATCTTTGTAGTCACCGCCCTGCACGATACCGAAGATCGCCTGTGTTTCAGGGTTTTCGTTTGCGTTTTTACCGCGTTCCGCCCAGCGGAGCGTTCGCTCCATGCTGGCTTTCGCATATTCATAGGTTGCCGGGTAGGGGATACATTCATCAAAGGACATGATGATATCCGCACCGATCTTATTCTGGATCTGGATCGACTTTTCCGGAGAAAGAAACAAAATGTCACCGTTCAGATTGTTTTTGAAAGTAACGCCTTCTTCCGTGATTTTGCGGGAGTCAGCCAGGGAAAAGACCTGGAAGCCGCCGCTGTCCGTCAGCATCGGTCCTTTATAATTCATAAAGCGGTGGACGCCGCCCGCCTTGGCAACGATATCTTCTCCGGGTCTCAGCCAGAGATGATATGTATTTGCCAGTACGATGCCGGCTCCGGCCGCATACAGTTCCTCCGGAGAGACGAATTTCACGGTAGCCTGTGTGCCGACCGGCATGAACATCGGTGTTTCGACATCTCCGTGCGGTGTATGCAGAATGCCGCATCTGGCACCGCTCTGTCTGCATACATGTGTTATTTCAAATGTTACTGGTTTTTTCATAGTATGTTTTAGTATATCAAATAAAAACCGACTGCGGGGGATTATTTGCGGTGCTATAATACATTTACAGCAGGCATTTCCGCCTGTGCATGTCTTCCCGGGCGAGAAGAAAGGATCCGTGCATGAGATCACAGAAAATCAAGATCCGCAATGTGGAAACAGATAAAAGCAAACTGGTCAGGACACTCCGCGTCAAACCGACACCGCTTCTGTTTTTTATTCTGTTCTGCGGGATAGGGATCATATTTTTTGTCCCGTATCTGATCATACTCGGAATCGGTCTCGTCATGGCAGCGGGTTTTGCGCTGATCGTACTGCCTGACCGTATTCTCTGCGAGTTTACAAAGGATTACCTGGTTCTGTATAATCATCCCAATCGTGATGACTGCACGCTTGTTTACTGGGAAGACATCGTTTCTTGGCAGTACGAATACCACGGCGCGTGTGATCAGCTGGTTCTGATCCTGGTGGACGGCAGTACGGAACGGCAGGATGTATATTCCAAAAGGGTACTGAAGAAATATCTGGACATGTATGCACCGGGCAAGGAAATCAAAACGACACGGATGAGAAAAAGGTGAAATATGAAACTGATAGATGAAGCGGCTGTTGAAAAATGCAGGGCACAGATGCTGTGTGAAGATGATTATGATGAGATGAGCATCATCTTTGATATGTTCGGGGACAGCACCAGACTGAAGATCATGAATGCTCTTTTTGTCAGTGAACTGTGTGTGGGTGATCTGGCGGCGCTTTTGGAAATGAGTACCTCCGCCGTCAGTCACCAGCTCGGCAGTCTGAAAAAAACCAAACTGGTCCGGACCAGAAAATCCGGCAAGAATGTATATTATTCCATGGCAGATGACCATATCATTAATATTTATAAGATGGCGTACGAGCATATCAAGGAATGAGAATCACGGCAATAGATTTTGAAACAGCAAACAAGGATCCGGCCAGCGTCTGTTCCGTGGGCATCGCAGTCATGGAAGACGGTGTATTGACGGATACTTACTATTCTCTCATTCGCCCGGAAGCGAATGTGGGCTTTTTTTCGTCATGGAACACCCGGATCCACGGCATTACGAAATACGATGTCAAAGACGCACCGGAATTCGCGGAAGTCTACGAACAGATGAAGCCGTTTTTTGAAGACAGTTTAGTCTGTGCGCATAATGCCCGTTTCGACATGGGCTGTCTGAAAGCTGCCTGCCTGAATACCGGCAGGAAAATTCCCTATATCCGTTATTTTGACACGGTCGAGCTTTCACGGAAGGCATTTCCGTCCCTTGCGCATCACCGGCTTGATGATATGTGCGGATATCTGGGAATCGAGCTGGATCACCATAACGCCCTCAGCGACGCTCTCGGCTGTCTACAGATCGCAGTAAATATCATGAATCTGACCGGTCTTTTTGATCCGGAAGAAATGCTGGAAAGCTGCGGAACAAGAATATACGAGCTTTGAAATAATTTTCAAATTTATGTAATTTATTTACATTTTTGTTTTGATGTCATATAATAAACACGCTTAACTTAAGGGGATATTACAATGGCACAATACGAAAATAACGCTTATTTCTGGCAGAAGATCGATACACTCTTCCTCTCCAGCAAACTGGTGATCACAAGAAGGAAAAATGATATTCATCCGAAATTTCCGAATCTGATCTATCCGACGGATTACGGATATCTGAAGGAAACAATCAGCACCAGCGGAGACGGGGTGACAGTGTATGCCGGTTCCGGTTCCAGAAATACGGTGACTGCGCTGGTCGTCGCTGTGGATATTCTGCAGAAGGAGCTTGATGTCAAAGTTCTTGCCGGCTGTACGGAAGATGAAACACTGGATGTTCTCCATTTTCTGAATCAGACAGATTATCAGAAGACTGTCCTGATCAGAAGGGGAAAGGAAATCCCGGCCTGGGGACTGACAGAAAATTAAAAAAGTCACTCATTCCTGAGTGACCGGTTCACCATTGAAATTTACCGTTATATCATTACTGTTCAGATCAGTAATGATTTTTTTTGCGAGCCAGACAGCTTTGCCGTACAGTTCCGGCAGAGATTCGCTGATCGTTTTTTCGGGATCAAACTGCAGCGGATAGGCGATGTGGTTCAGATTGAGGATCTTCTGATCATGTTTTCCGATGAGCATCATCGAAGAGGCGGGGTGCGGCAGATGCAGAAGATCTTCCGCTTTCCTTATCACGTTGTATTTCAGCTGGGACGATGGTTTCAGGATCCGTGTCATCAGCCATGTGTCATTGATGCTCTGAACGATCTTTTCCGCAGGAACTTCTATATTGAAGACTGTGCGGAACATCTCTTCGAATATTGCGGCGAGCTTCTTTGCATTGGAACGTGAGATCCTCATTTTTTTATAGACATCATATTCCCGGATATCATGTCCTCTCTGGTTCATGATCCAGACATCCAGCTCAGCTTCCAGCCTGACATGGATCTCACCCGCACGGACATGCGTCCGTTCATGTTCTTCCTGTGAAATTGCCCATACAAGGGGGTGGGCACATGAATCCAGGGCATAGTGGCAGAGATATCCGTAATAGTAACTGCACATAACGGGATCATCTTCCATCTTTTCCCTGAAAAAGGAAATGACTTCCCACGGTTTGTCGTGATGCAGGAGTCCTCCGTATTTCTTCAGACTGCCCGGCAGAAGCGAAGCTTTTGAGAACAGGAGCATATCCGGTCCCTGTGATCCGAGCCAGAACAGGGGGAAATCCGTGATTTTCTTCTGAAACTGCTGAGGCAGAAGGGCATAGACATCTTCCGCAAACTGAACATGTGTGGTGGCTGCTGGCATATAATGTTCTCCTTATAATGATTACTGATCGTCTTCAAACAGATAAGTGCCGATCCGGACCATATTGCTGGAATGTTCCAGGGCGATCCGGTAGTCGTCGCTCATGCCCATGGAAAGAGTACGGATCTTGTCTGACCCGAATTCCTTCTGCAGCATGCGGAAGAGTTCTTCACCCTCCGCAAATACAGAATGGATCTTTGCCTCATCTTCCGTATGCGGTCCCATGCACATGATGCCGCACAGATC
>CADBPK010000208.1 GCA_902796465.1 uncultured Erysipelotrichaceae bacterium
ATCCGGGCCGATCCGGATCGGGCAGGGGATCGAGTTTGACTATTCCTCCGTACACTGCGTATGGACATTAAAAGAACTCGGCTATGAGACCGTGATCGTAAACAATAACCCGGAAACGGTATCGACGGACTACGATACCGCGGACAGGCTGTATTTTGAACCGCTATGCCCGGAAGATGTCATGCACATCATCAAGGCAGAGAATCCGGTCGGCGTCGTCGTTGCCTTCGGCGGTCAGACGGCGATCCGCCTGACGTCCTTCCTGGACAAACAGGGGATCCGGATCCTCGGCACGACCGCAGATTCCATCGACCTTGCGGAAGACCGGGAACGGTTTGACGCCCTGCTTGAGGAACTGCATGTCAGACGTCCCAAAGGGACCGCTGTCAGGACCATGGAAGAAGCGATCGGGGCAGCCGCAGCCATCGGCTATCCTGTCCTGCTGAGACCGTCGTATGTCATCGGCGGCCAGAATATGACCATTGCCCATGAAGAAGCGGATATCGTGGAATACATGGGCAGGATCCTGAAGGAAAGGGACGACAACTCCGTCCTGATCGACCAGTATCTTGCCGGCATCGAGCTGGAAGTGGATGTCATATCAGACGGGAAAGACGTCCTGATCCCGGGCATCATGGAACATATCGAAAGGGCAGGCGTGCACTCCGGCGACTCGATCGCCGTATATCCTGCCTATAACCTGAATGACAGGGATGTTGCCAGGATCACGGCTGTTTCCGAACAGCTGACACTGGCCATGAAGACAAGGGGACTGGTCAATATCCAGTACCTGATGTACGCCGGCGAGTTATACGTCATTGAAGTCAACCCGCGGGCAAGCCGTACGGTGCCTTATATTTCCAAGGTCACAGGCGTGCCGATGGCGGACCTGGCTTCCAAGGTCATGTGCGGCATGGCGCTGAAGGATCTCGGCTACGGTACGGGACTGTACCGCATACCGCCTTACAGCTGCGTCAAGGTACCGGTATTCTCGTTTGAAAAACTGAATGACGCCAACTCCATCCTGGGACCGGAAATGAAATCCACCGGGGAAGCGCTCGGCATCGGCAGGACACTGGCAGAAGCCCTGTTCAAAGGACTGACCGCTGCAGGCTTTACCGTACCGGATATCCGCCGGAAGGAAGAGAACGGTGTCCTGATCAGTGTGGAAACACATGATTACCAGGAGATCCTGGATGTAGCGAAAAAGCTGAGCGATCTTTCCATGAAGCTATACGCGACGCAGGGTACCGCGGAAACGATCCGTACGATGGGCATCGAAGTGACTTCGGTCGCCAACGTGACGGAAAGCGACGAGATCCTGAAGCTGATGGAAGACGGCAAGCTCAGCTACATCATCTATACAGGTGCTGTCAAGGATGCCACGATGGGTGACTATACCGTCCTGCACAGGAAGGCGATGCAGCTGAATATACCGTGTCTGACAAGCGCGGATACCGCCAACGCACTGGCGGACATGATCGCCAGCCGCTGCACGTTTGCCAATACGGAGCTGGTGGATATCAACCATATGCGCACACGGCACGCAACAATCGCGTTCACCAAGATGCATGCCATCGGGAATGACTATATCTTTATCGACAATACTGCCGGCAATATCACTTCACCGGAATCATTATGCGTATCGCTGTGCCGGCATCATTTCTCCATCGGTGCCGACGGCATTGTACTCGTAGAGAAATCAGGCTGTGCCGATATGAAGATGCGCAGCTTCAACCGGGACGGTACGGAAGGCAGGATGGCCGGAAACAACATCCGGTGCATCGGCAAATACCTCTACGACAAGGGCATCGTGAAAAAAGAAGTGATGCGGATCGAATCGGCGGAAGGGATCCACGAGATCCGTCTGTTCACATCCGGCGGGAAGGTCGGCGCCGTTACGGCGGAAGTCGGCCGGATCGTCTGGGATCCGAAAGAGATCCCGGTCATCACGGACAGATATGAAGCTGTAGACATGCCGGCGGAGATCGGCGGGGAAACATACAGGATCAGCTGTCTTTCCGTAGGAAATCCGCACTGCGTCATCTTCGCGGACGCCATTGACACGATCGACCTGGAAAAGGTCGGACCGCTGTTTGAATACGCCGATATCTTCCCGGACAGGACGAATACGGAATTTGTCCGTGTCGTGGACCCGTATACGCTGCGTCTCAGGGTATTCGAACGCGGCAACGGCGTTACGCTTGCCTGCGGGACAGGTGCCTGCGCGGCAGCGGCAGCTGCCATCAGGCTCGGATACTGCCGGGAGAATACGGATATCCGTGTGAAGATGCCGGGCGGGGATATGTCGGTCCGGATCGAAAACGGACGCGCGTTCCTCACCGGGAGCGTATCGATCGCCTTTGAAGGCACATTTGAATACTAAGGGAGATCAGTGATCTCTCTTTTTGGTTCCGGCAGGGATCTGAATGATATAATGGATGCATATCAGGAAGGAAAACATAATTATGTTACATGCTGTGCCGGCGCATTTTATCGTCATAAATATCGTCATCGTATGTCTTTTGTTCATGTCACTTTACAACGGGTGGCATCGCGGGGCTGTCCGTTCGCTCACGGATTTCATGTCTTCCATCGGCAAGATCCTCATCGCCGGCTTCGGAGGTTATTTCCTGATGAAAATCTTCAATCCGATCCCTGCGGACAAAGTCAATGATTTTCTTCTACATAGAATGAACGCCTTGCAGGAGGCACGGTATCCGGGCAGACCGGAAGTGACGGAACTCGGGCAGCCGCAGCTGGTGGAGGTCGTATGCAAACTTACATGCGTGCTGATCTATTTCATCATCTTCATGATCATCCTGTCAGCTATTGAAAAGGCACTGGTGAAAAGACACCGGGAACGGACAAAGGACAAAGAAAAAAAGGACTCCCTGCCGGATCACATCGCCGGTGCGTTTCTGGGATTCCTGTTATTCCTCATATGTGCGATCCTGCCGTGTCCGGCATTTATCACTGCCCGGGCGATCAATTTCATCGGCAACGGGAATGATATCGTATATAAATCATTCTTCGCGTTCCCCGTCAACCTCGTCGCAAGACCGCTGACCAGGCTTGCCGCTGGAGAAGAAACCGACAGGGAATTCTGGGAGGAAAAAGGGATCCTCATCTTTGATCAGGAGGCGCAGGACCTCGGAAAATGGTGGGAAGAAAACGGAATCCAGGAATAATGAATAAAGGACTGTATCCGGTGATACAGTCCTTTTCAATACGCAGATTTAAGATATTTACCGCCAGCTCACATCGATCATTTTGTTGTTGATGACGCAGTCTTCAAGATACATGTTGATCAATGTCTGATAGGGAATACCCGATGTGCCTGCCATGTCCTTGAAATAATCAATGACGGAGGCGCTCAGGTTGAGGGTAATCGTTTTTTTCTGTCTTTTTGGATAGGTTTTCTTTCCCGGCTGCTGAGTGCCGCTGTTTTCTGTATTATTGTCTTTCATATTCCACCTTCTGCGTCTTCCTCACGGAGCACGGTATCCGCTGCATAAAGCATTTTCGTTGTGTTGATAATATATTTGTAACATAAAAGTACCGCTGTGTCATGCATGTATGAAAAATGTATTGTTTTGACGGCAGGAAAGTGATCCGGTCACAAAGAAAACAAAAGGGCATAAACAAACACGCAAAGTTCCGATAAAATGAATAATATGAAAAACACATGGCATAAAATAATGATCCTATGCTTCTGCGTACTGTCCGTACTGCTTTTTGCAGTGCCGGTATCGGCGGAAGAAGATGATGAAACAAAAACGATCCATTCGACGTTCTATGTCCTGACCGTCGGTGAGAACAGGACGATGGATGTCCGCTTCAATCCGAACTGGTTCAAACAGGATGCGGAAGTATACTCACATGATCTGGCAAAATTATCGCTGGGTCTCGCGACTTCGGCATTCCGGCCGCAGAAGAGTCTGAGCGGGGAAAATGACAGGGCGGATACCAACCTGTATGAATTCCTGACCGAAGCGGGATTTGATGAGCTGCGCAGCGATGACTACGACAAGGATCCCAACCGCTACACGATCTCCACCGTTATGGGACATCAGAAGATCGGCGAAGGCGATGAGGCGTTTGAACTCATTGCGGTCGGTCTGTGCGGACAGGGCTATCTGGATGAGTGGGAGTCCAATTTCTCGATCGGCAGCGGTCTTGAACATGACGGTTTTTCCCGTTCCTCCCAGCTGGTATATGACCGGATCTTCGGCTATATCGCCAGCGAGCATCTCCAGGGACCGTACAAGATCTGGCTCTCCGGTTTCTCACGGGCAGCGGCCGTATCCAATATCACGGCTGCCAGACTTTCCGATTCTTCCATGTTTGATGTGCATTCCGTCTTTGCCTATACGTTCGCCACACCGATGACGACAAGGGAAAATACGGAAGGACGGTACCGGAATATCTTCAATATCGTCGGGAAAGCCGATCCGGTGCCGACGATCCCGTATGCGGACTGGGGCTACAGCCGGTACGGGACGACCCTGTATACACCGAGTGTGCAGACTGACGGGGATTATTTCGAAAGACGCAAAAAAGCAGATGTTATCTATAAAGATCTGACCGGGATCGATTACTGGGTCAACCCGCAGGCGGATGCCATGTCCCGCACTGTGCTGGCCTACCTGCAGACGATCTGTCCGACGGCGGATATCTACGCCTCCAGCCTGCAGGACAAACTGATCCATCTCTGGGAGGACCGCAGTGCCATCAATGTCATATCCAGCCTGCTGGATATTGCCAATGACCCGGTCCTGATCAATGAGGAGACGCGTACGGAAGCCAACGGCCTGATGGATTATCTGTCCCTGATCCTGCTGGATTACAGCAACTCCACCGAGACGTTCCGGCGCTGGAATTCACGGGCTTCCCTCGGCGCCAACGTACTGCAGGCACATACGCCGGAGCTGTATATCTCCTGGGTATTCTCCGCTGACAGAGGGGAAGACCTGTATACCGAAGCGGATTCCTACCGCATGGTATATGCCATGCATACCAGCGGCTTATCCATGTCGAAGAATGGGGAGATCATCGAAGAGATCACACCGGGGGAAGATGAGACTGTACCCCATGTATATCTGGACGAGACAGATGATTATCTGACAGCCATGATCCCGTCGGATTCAGAGATCACCCTGTATATGAAACCGGAAGGGGAATGGATGATCAATACCTACGAGCTGGATTATACCGTAGGCCGTCAATCCAACGATCATACGACCATGTACAGTTTCGAAATACCGATGGATGAGACGCTTGAGATCCGTTATTCCAAAGACGGGAGTACATATTATTCACAGGAAGAAGCGCTGAGCGAAAACCAGGTCATCAAGGATGAACTGAATTTTTCACAGTCATCCATTACGAACCTGATCCGGAACCGGCTGAGTGACTGGACATGGCGCAATGTCGCGCTGTTCCTGCTTTCCATACCGGTCTGCCTCATCTCTCTGATCCTGTTCCAGGTTTCCTATGTGGTTTCCCGGATCCGCTTTAACCAGAAGGTCAAACGCGGCTGGTTCCCCAAAGGCACCAAGTACAGGGCACTGCCGTTCTTCCTGGTAACATTCATCTTCCTGCTCTACCTGATGATGCAGTTCAGCGTAGCGCTGCTCCCGGATTCAACGGCAGTCGTACTGCGGTATAAAAAGTCGATCGACTTCTTCTCCGTGCTGCTTGCCCTGCTGGGCTGGTGGTACCGGAAGGATTCCTTTACCGGGTTTACTGCCCTGGGCGTCGTCCTGCTCGCAGCGGCAGACCTTACCATCACGGTATCCCTGACAGTGGGTGCTCTCCTGCATGTCTGCGCGTATCTGGTGCTGAGCTTCATCTATATCCGCAGGGAAGGCTTTACGAAGCGGCAGATCATCCTGTTCATCCTGCTGGCCGGATTCAGCGTATGGAATATCATGAACATCAAAGGGGATTACGGTTTTCTCAGATATATCGCCCTGGCATACAGCATTGCGGCGAGCCTGATGATCGTTTCCTCGATCACCCTGCCGCGGAGGCTGTTCGTCGGATCCATCGCCCTCTTTGCGGGCGGCATCCTCCTGATCAACAACCAGACAGGCAGCGCTTCATTCCTGAATCATTTCATCTCGCTCGGCGTTTACTACCTGGCGGTCCTGCTGATCGCTTCCTCCGGTACGCAGACACGTCTGCCGCATCTGGTGCCGGAAAGCGAACAGGATGATTATGACGAGACAGAGATCATTCCGCTTCCCGTCACAGAAGAAGCTGAGACAAAAAATACATAAGATCACAGGCATGTCATGGATCATGATATGCCTGTTCTTTTGTCTGAAAT
Organism: uncultured Erysipelotrichaceae bacterium; assembly: GCA_902796465.1. Taxonomy (GTDB): domain Bacteria; phylum Bacillota_I; class Bacilli_A; order Erysipelotrichales; family Erysipelotrichaceae; genus Bulleidia. Next base: position 6,335 of record CADBPK010000208.1, read on the forward strand.
GATACACTTTAAGTGAACAGAGAAAGAGAGACAGATCATGAAAAAGAACCCGAACAAATTCCCCGAAGGATTTCTGTGGGGAGGCGCTCTTGCGGCAAACCAGATGGAAGGAGCCTGGAAGGAGGGCGGGAAGGGATGGTGTCTCGCGGACATCAACCGTGCCCAGTACGACCTGGGTCCGAAGGACAGATACAACATCGAAGTCGATACGGCATATATCGAAAAGGCCATGCATGAGGACGACCTCCTGTATCCCAAACGCAGGGGCATCGATTTCTACCATACATATAAAGAAGACCTGAAGCTGCTTGCAGGTACGGGCATGAACTCCCTGCGTACCTCGATCAACTGGGCAAGGATCTTCCCGATGGGGGATGAAACAGAACCGAATGAGGAAGGTCTGAAATTCTATGATGACCTGATCGATGAGATCATCGCCAACGGAATGGAACCGATGATCACCATCAGCCATTACGAGATGCCGCTGAACCTCACAACGAGCTATACCGGCTGGTACTCCCGTGAACTGGTGGAATTCTTTACCAGGTACTGCGAAGTTCTGTTTGAACGGTATAAAGGAAAGGTCAGGAAGTGGATCATCGTCAACCAGATCAACCTGATCGTGCATGAATCATTCAACCATCTGGGCATAGCGGCAGACAAGGTGGACAACCTCCTGGAAGCCAAGTATCAGGGCGTGCACAATGAAATGGTCGCCTGTGCCATTGCCACGAAGAGAGCACATGAGATCGATCCGGAAAACGAGATCGGCATGATGTTCTGTTCCAACCTGACATATCCGTGTTCCACACGTCCGGAGGATGTATTCTGGAACTACCGGCATAACCAGATGGAAATGCTGTACGGGGATATCATGGCCAGAGGGGAATATCCCGGCTATGCCCTGCGGTATTTTGAGGATAATGACCTGGATATCAGATTCTATGAAGGGGATGAGCAGGCACTGAAGGAAGGAACGGTCGATTTCGTATCGCTTTCTTACTATTACACAAGATTATCAGGGGAAGAACCGTTCCTGCACAACAAACTCGGACAGATCCCCAATCCGGAACTGAAAGCAAGTGACTGGGGCTGGGCGATCGACCCGGTCGGTCTTCGCTATACGCTCAATGTGTACTGGGACCGCTATCAGAAACCGATGTATATTACCGAGAACGGGCTTGGCGCCTATGACAAAGTAGAAGAAGACGGCTCCATCCATGACCCGTACCGTGTGGCCTATCTGAAGGCACATATCGAACAGATGAAGGAAGCGATCCATGACGGTGTGGATATGCGAGGGTATTATCCGTGGGGACCGATCGATATCGTATCCTGCTCTTCCAGTGAAATGGAAAAGCGCTACGGGTTCATCTATGTCGACTATGACAACTACGGGAAAGGAACCGGGAAACGCTCTCTCAAGGACAGCTATGACTGGTATAAAAAAGTCATTGAGACCAACGGGGAGGAACTGTAGGCATGGCTGAACTATTGACCGCGAAAGGCACGAAACGGCAGTTTACGGCAGGTCCGGAAGGCTATCCGTTCCCGTGTACGGTCATTGCCGGAAAAGAGGAGGGAAAGACTGTACTCATCACAGCCCAGATCCACAGTGGGGAATATCCCGGTACGCCTGCCCTCATCCGGCTGGCCGAACGGCTTGACCCTGCGGAACTGAAGGGAACCCTGATCCTGATCCCCTGTGTGAATATCACCGGGTTCTATGCCGGTACGAACGCGTATGTGCCGGAAGATCACGGCAACCTCAATGCGGCATACCCGGGTGATCCGGATACCGTTACCGGCAGGATCGCACATTATTTCGTGCAGGAACTCTTTCCGCATGCGGACTTTGTGCTGGACCTGCACAGCGGCGGGATGAACGAAGCGCTGACACCGTGCCTGTTCTTTCCGGCATTGAAATGCACGGAGGAAAGCCTTCATATCGCGGAACAGCTGGATATCCCCTATCTCGTGCCGTCTTACAACACTGCAGGGGAAATGAGCTATGCGGCCAATGTGATGGGCATACCGGGACTCCTGCTGGAAAGAGGTTACGGCGGTATGTGCAAAGAGGAATGGATCCGCGCATATGAAAGGGATCTGGACCTGTTCCTGTGTGCCATGGGCATGAAGGAATATACAGATACACATACCTGTGAAAAGAAGATCTTTCAGAAAGCGTATTACACGGAAGCGGAAGAGACCGGTCTCTGGTTTCCGGCTGTGCATGCCGGACAAGTCATCCGGAAAGGGGAGCTGCTGGGCAGGACAGAAGATTTCAGCGGCAGGCTCCTGCGTGAATATAAAGCAGAAGCGGACGGCATCTTGCTCTATTACAGTATCGGCATGAATGCAGTAAAGGGAGATCCGCTTGCGGCATATGGACAATAACGGACAGAAATGTCCGTTTTTTGATGATTCAGGCATACAGTGTGCGCAGGCGGAAATGTTCCGTTATACTGAAAAAAAGGAGATCATTTTATGGAAGCTTTGGAAGCACTCCGGACAAGGAGAAGCACACGTGCCTACAGACCGGATCCGGTCGATACGGACCTGATCGAAACAGTTCTGGAGGCAGGCAGACACGCGCCGACCGGCGGAAACAGCCGGACAAATCATTTCTTCGTGATCCGTGATCAGGAGATCCTGCAGAAACTGAATACGATGGCAAGGAAAGCTTTCGCAGCCATGGAGGTGAATGAAAATACTTACCGCAGCCTGCGGAATTCCATCCTGGCTTCCAAAAACGGGAACTATGTATTCACGTATAATGCGCCGGTGCTGATCGTCGTCGCCAATCAGAAGGGCTACGGAAACAATATCGCGGACGCTGCCTGCGCTCTGGAGAATATGATGATCGCAGCCAATGATCTGGATCTCGGCAGCTGCTGGATCAACCAGCTGAAGTGGCTGAATGAAGATCCTGAGATCCTGGCATATCTGGAAACACTTGGATTAAAGGAGAATGAACGCGTGTACGGTTCCCTGGCACTGGGCTATCCGCTCTCAGCGGACAGCCTGCCGGAACGGAAGCCGCTGCCGGAAACAGGCAACGAGGTGACATGGCTGTGAAAAAGGAGAAATATGCGGTCCATCCGGATTTCAGCATTCTGACGCATATCCGTCCTTCCCTGAATCCCAAAACACTGCTGCTGACACAGAAGACGATGCGGATGCTATATTACCGGGAAAGATCGGATGCGGCTGTGCGGGTCGAACGGCTGACCATACCCGTAACAAACGGTCCTGATGTTTCGGCGCTTCTGTATACGCCGAAGAATACAAAGACGGAAGGCTGCCTGCTGGACATCCACGGCGGCGGATATGCTTTTCCCGCTGCGCCGTATCATTACGCGCTGGCGAGGAAGTACGCAGTGCAGGCATCCTGTCAGGTGCTGTTCCCGGATTACCGGCTCGCGCCGGGACAGCCGTTCCCGGCAGCGGTGCAGGACTGCTTTGCGGCGTATGAATGGCTGCTGAAACATACCGCTTCACCCATCGCTGTGGGCCGGGACAGTGCGGGCGGTACATTGTCGATGGCTGTCACCCTGATGGCTATTGAAGAAGGGATGAAGGTGCCCTGTGCGCAGCTTTTGATGTATCCCTCTGTCGGCAACTGCGGGGAAACGGAATCCATGCGTCTATATACCGATACTGCCATGTGCAATACCAGGGACATGGAGACCTACGGACAGATGTATGTACATGATCCGGTTGCCGGAAAACTGTACTGGCGTTCCCCGATTGAAGCAGAGTCTCTGGCCGGGACACCGCCGACCTATATCGAGACAGCGGAATTTGACAGTCTGCGGGACGGCGCCCTGATCTATGCGGAGAAACTGATGGAACTGGGCATAGCGGCTGAAGTGCATCAGACAAAAGGGACCCTGCACGGGTATGACATGGTGCTGAAAAGTCCCATCGTACAGGATATGGTGCGCAGGCGCACAGACTTCCTCAGGACAGCGTTTACCGGACAATAAGGCAGAAAAAAAAGCATGATCCGATACAGATCATACCTTTTCTTTGGTTCAGAGTAATGCGACTTTCTCCCGGTACAGTTTGCGGAAGAAGTAGGTGCTGATGATGAGTGATGTCGTTTCCGCAATCAGGAAGCACCACCATACATTATTGACATTCCCGGTCTGTGCCAGCAGCCAGGCGGCAGGAATGAGCGCGACCAGCTGACGGATGATGGAAATGATCAGGGAATAATGACTGAGGGCAAATGCCTGGAAGATGGAACCCATGATGATGCATACTGCCGCGATCGGGAAATGAATGGATATGATATGCAGGGCAGGTACGCCGATCCTCAGCATATCCTCCGATGCGTTGAAGAAGGAAAGCAGGGTTTCCGGGAACAGGTTCATGACGACAGTTCCAGCGATCATGATCCCGACAGCGATGACAACAGATGATTTCAGGGCTTCATCTATGCGGTCCCTCTTTCTTGCGCCGTAGTTATAGGCAAGGATCGGGATCAGTCCTCCGTTCAGACCGAAGACCGGCATGAAGAAGAAACTCTGCAGTTTGAAGTAAACGCCGAATACAGCCGTCGCTGTCGTGGAGAATACGATGAGAATGCGGTTCATCATGTAGGTCATGACAGAACCAATCGACATCATCAGGATCGATGGCACGCCGACCTTGTATATGGTTTTTACGGTCTTTCCATCCGGATGCAGGATGCTGTCTTTCGAATAATGGATCTCCTTGTTGAATTTCAGATTCAGGGTCAGGCCGATGCACGCAGCCACGATCTGGCCGATGACAGTCGCGTAAGCCGCGCCGGCTACGCCGAAGGCGGGACAGCCCAGCAGACCGAAGATCATGATCGGATCGAGGATGATATTGATGATGGCGCCGGTCGCCTGTGAGATCATGGAATATACCGTCAGTCCGGTGGACTGCAGGAGACGCTCGAACATCATCTGGAAGAACAGACCGAATGAGAAGCCGGTCACGATCTTGAGGTATGTGGTACCGAGGGTGAAGATCTCCGAATCTGCTGTCTGGGTGCGGATAAACGGTCCGGCAACGAACAGGCTGATCAGAAGGAACAGCACATAGTTGAAGAATGTCAGAAGGATGCCGGTGTTGGCTGCCTTATCGGAACGGTCAAACCGTCTCTGGCCAAGTGATCTTGAGAGAAGGGCATTGACACCGACGCCGACACCTCCTCCGAACGCGATCATCAGGTTCTGAAGGGGAAATGCCAGCGTGACTGCGGTCAGGGCATGTTCACCGATCCTTGCGACAAATATACTGTCAACTACGTTATACATAGCCTGTACCAGCATGGAGATCATCATCGGCAGTGACATCGATATGATCAGCTTTTTGACAGGCATAACGCCCATTTTATTTTCTTTGAATTCCGTCATATTTTTTCTCCTGTGCGGGAATCATTATAAACGTTTTTAAAATATATGGAAATGAATATGCAAAAACACCGTTTCCGGTGTTCTGTTATCTGATTCGTTCATAGCGGTCGAAATGAAAGACAAGACCGTCGCATTCCCTGTCTTCGCCGCGCTCGGTGCACTTCCATGCCGGATCTGCGTCAAGGTTGTCAAACCAGGAATCCGCCTCAAACTCCGCTTCCAGTTTTGTGATCACGGCCGCATCACAATAGGGAAGCAAGGCATGGTAGATCATCCCGCCGCCGATCACGACCATGTCATCGGTATTTTCCGGCATCTGTGCCAGAAGCTCTTCGATACTGTGTACGACTCTGGCATTTTCAACGGTATAATCCGGATTCCTGGAGAGAATGATGTTCTCCCGCTTGGGCAGGGGCTTTTGGCCCGGGAAGGTCTCCAGCGTCTTCCTGCCGTAGATGACTGTCTTTCCGGCAGTTATTTTCCGGAAGTTTTTCATGTCTTCGGAAATGTGCACAAGGAGTTCACCCTTGTTTCCGATAGCCCAGTTTCTGTCAACTGCTGCGACTGCGATCATATTCTGTACCTCACACTGCGATCTCGATATCCCGAATCTGTTCTCCGGCAACCTGGTAATTGATCAGCGATACGCTGTCTTTCGTAAAACGGTAGAAGTCTTTGATCTCCGGATCCAGACGGAATTCCGGGGC
>CADBPK010000209.1 GCA_902796465.1 uncultured Erysipelotrichaceae bacterium
ATCCTGATGTTTTCCGTCAATGCCGGCTATGACTGCGGCCAGGGCCAGTATGCCTACGGGGAAACGGAGGAGCGGGAAGCGATCTACCGCAGATGCGAAAAGGAAGGCATCGGCATCACTGTCATGAAGCCTTTCTCCGACGGACAGCTTCTCGATGCGAAGACATCCCCTTTCCACAAAGCACTTACCATACACCAGTGTCTGAAATATGTTCTGGACAGACCCGGTATCCTCACCGCTCTGTGCGGCGCGCAAAATGTAAAACAGGTCGAAGATCTGCTGGATTATTACAGCAAGACAGAAGAAGAACTGGACTACTCCGTCATCTCTTCGTTTGAACCGATCCGCACCAGGGGCAGATGCGTCTACTGCAATCACTGCCGTCCCTGCCCGGTTGGAATCGATATCGGACTGGTCAATAAATACTATGATCTCGCCCTGTCCGGGGATGAACTGGCAGTTGAGCACTACAAAACACTTGAAATCAACGCATCCGACTGCATCCAGTGCGGTCACTGCGACTCCCGCTGTCCGTTCTCTGTCCATCAGAGCGCGCGGATGCAGGAGATCAGGGACTACATGGACAGGCAGTAACAGGATCCCTTTTTCAGAAATTGTGCAAATGTAACATATTGATATGATTCTTTCGCACAAATGCACCTTTTTACGTTATGATTATGAGTAAGAAAAGGCGCATAAAGCGAAAGGTATAATTATGGTTAAAATGATTCAAAGAATCGGTGTCCTGACCAGCGGCGGCGACGCTCCCGGCATGAACGCAGCAGTAAGAGCCGTAGTCAGAACAGCACACTCACTCGGCATTGAATGCATCGGTATCCGCAGAGGCTGGCAGGGTCTGATCAACAGTGACTTTGTCGTTCTCACAGCAGACTCCGTAAGCCGTATTCTTTCCAGAGGCGGCACGATCCTCTACACCGCAAGAAGTGAAGACTTCATGACGGAAAAAGGAAGAGAAAAAGCAGTCGCTACCTGCAAGATGCTCGGCATCGACGCTGTTGTCGCCATCGGCGGTGACGGCACATTCAGAGGCGCTCTTGAACTCTCCAGACTGGGTGTTCCTGTTGTAGGTATCCCGGCAACGATCGATAATGATATCGGATGCTCCAACTACACGATCGGATTTGACAGCGCGTGCAACACCGCGATCGACTGCATCGACAAACTGCGTGACACCATGCAGTCACATGAAAGATGCTCTGTCGTTGAAGTCATGGGCAGAAACGCCGGCTTCCTGGCACTGTATGTCGGTATCGCCGTAGGCGCTACAGCCGTACTGATCCCGGAAAGAGACCTGGATATCGAAAACGACCTGATCCGCCGGATCCAGAACGCAAGACTTGCCGGACATACACACTTCATGATCATCGTTGCGGAAGGTGTAGGCAATGCCTATGACATCGCAAAGGTCATCAAGGACGGTGTCGGCATCGATCCGCGTGTAACCGTCCTCGGCCATATCCAGAGAGGCGGCTCCCCGAATGCGCGTGACCGTGAAACAGCTACACGTATGGGCTATTTCGCAGTCAATGCCCTGGCACAGGGACGCTACAACTGCATTATCGGCACAAAGGAAGGCTCCATTAAGGAGATCCCGATCGAAGAAGCCCTCACAATGAAAAAGAATCTGCAGATGGACCGCTACAGCATTCTTGAAACAATGGGCATCGACAATTCCAAGATCATCAAATAATTACATATTTCCAGAAAAAGCGAAGGAAGCACTCATGTGCTTCCTTTTTTTGTTATTTCCCGATATACCGGCTGCGGATCTCCTCCGGGATCTCTCTGCCGCCCTCGTAGTACAGGTCATCCTGTTCCGTGATCTTCCGGATGACCCTGGCCGGTGTTCCCAGCGCCAGGCAGTCTGCCGGGATATCCTTCGTGACCACACTGCCGGCACCGATAACGGAATTGTCGCCGATCGTCACGCCCGCAAGGACAATGACCCCTGCCCCGAGCCATACATTCTTCCCGATATGCACGGGCTTGTTGTACTGCAGTCCGTTCCGCCGCAGGTCGGGACATATGGGATGTTCCGCCGTGCTGATGCATACGTTCGGAGCCAGCAGGGTATTGTCGCCGATGATGATGTCGGCGTCATCCACGAATGTACAGCCGAAATTGAAGAAAACATTTTTCCCGACATGCACATTCTTCAGACCCCAGTTGGCGTAGACCGGCGGAATGATATACAGCCCTTCCCCGTATGTGCCCATGATCTCCTTCAGCATCTCTTTCCTCTGCGCGAGTCCTTCCGGCGTATCATCGCTGCGGTTGAATTCGTTCAGCTTCTGCACGAGGGTATGCTGGTAGGAAAGCAGTTCGTCATCCAGTGAATTGTATAATGTACCGTCATTCAGTGTTTCCTTAAAGGCTTTCAGTTTTTCTTCTGTGATCATTATGATTCTTTCTCCTGTGTCATGTTCTCTGTCTGGGGATGGTTGAAGAGCCTGTAGATCATGAGCGCCACATTATGCGCGCTTTCCTTCTTTCCGTCTTCTTCCCATTTCAGGAAAGAATTCAGCAGTCCCCCTGCGTATGCGTAGAGTTCATACATGTGCTGTTTTTTCCTCGGCAGGATATTCTTCATCATATACTCATTGACCGCGTCGATCAGTATGGTATAAAGACCGCTCCGGTTGAGGATCAGGAAATACCGGGCATACCTGTCGAAGTAATTCAGGGAAAATTCAATATGTTCCAGACGCATGAACACATCCGGATCATTCGTCTCTCCACCTTCGATCATATATCCCGTCACGATGATATTCAGATAATCGCACAGGGCATCATACAGATTCTCGTAGTACCGGTAGAAGGACATCCGGGATACACCTGCTTTCCGTATCACATCCGTTACCCGGATCTCGGAAAACTCCTTTTCTTCCAGTTCATCCAGGATGGCATCCCCGATCGCCATCCGTGTCGTTACCGTACGCTTGTTCAGTTCTTTTTTGATTTTCATAAAAGTTACACTTTTCCGGCTTTTGTAAGATGTGTTACAAAATCGCCTGTTTTGTATATTTTAGCACACAGCGAAACTGCATACAATTTCCGTAGCCGAAAGGAGGCGCATTCTATGAGAATTATCGCAGATTCATCCTGTGATCTATATACGCTGGACTGGCCGGATTTCCGTACTGTCCCGCTTACCATTTATACAGATGAAAGAAGTTTTACCGATTCCGAATCGCTCGATATCAAGGATATGCTGGATTATCTGGCCGGATATAAGGGACGCTCCTATACGTCATGTCCGTCCGTGGATGCCTGGCTCGAATCCTTTGACGGTGCAGATGAGATCTTTGTCGTAACGGTCACGAGCGCGCTGTCCGGATCCTACAACAGCGCATCCGCAGCCGCAAATCTCTATAAAGAGGATCATCCGGATGTGAAGATCTCCGTCATCTATTCCCTTTCCACCGGTGCCGAGGAAGTCCTTCTGCTTCTGAAGCTGAAAGAATATCTTGCCGGAGGTGATTCCTTTGAAGACGCTGACCGGAAGATCCGCGATTATCTGAAACATTCACGTCTCTTCTTCTCGTTCTTCTCCCTGCATAACCTGAGCCAGAACGGCCGTGTAAACAAGGCTGCCGCAGCCGCGCTCTGCCTGCTCAATATCGCCGTTACAGGTACAGCCAATGAAGAAGGCAAGATCAGCGTTACCGGCAAAGCCAGGGGCGAAAAGAAATCCGTCCATGCCCTGTTTGATGAAGTCAGGAAAGCAGGATACAAAGGCGGCCGTGCCATTATCACCCATGTGGAAAATGAAAAGTCGGCGGAAAACCTGAAACAGGAGATCCTGAAGGAATATCCGGATGCGGATCTCAGGATCTATCCGGCACGCGGTCTCTGCAGTTACTATATGGAACGCAGGGGCGTCGTCATCAGCTGCGAAGCTGCCTGAATAAACAAAGAGGATATGGTGTGAACCATATCCTTTTAAAATCCGAATGCGACGCCGCAAACCGCAGCGATCAGGATGATGAAGATCGGGTGGGTCTTGTCCTTCCATTTGTAGAAAGCAAGAAGCACCGCAAACAGGAATACTTCCTTCCAGCGGAATATATCCATGAAGTCCGTGCCCGGCTGGAACGCGTTTGGGCTCAGGAGGGATGTAACATAAATACCTAATACGGCGGAAAGGATGAAGCCGACGACGGCCGGTCTAAGTCCTTCAAATACGCCTTTGACGATTTTGGAATCCCGGAATTTCTCCAGCATTCCCGCAATGATGAAGATGACGATGATGGATGGCGCTACCAGGGACAGCGTTGCGGCAACACCGCCGAAGAAACCGAACATATGGTTGCCGATATATGTCGCCATATTGATCCCGATGGGACCCGGCGTGCTTTCCGATACAGCGATCATCGTCGAAAGATCCTGTACCGTAAACCAACCGTACTTTGCGCTCATTTCCTGCAGAAAAGGAACTGTTGCCAGCCCGCCGCCTACCGCGAAGAGACCGGTCTTGAAGAATTCCCAGCACATCAGAAAGAAAGTACTCATTCTTCCGCCTCCTTCCCCTGTCTCGTAAGAAAGAGAACATAGCCGGCAATGCCTGCCAGGATCACAAGGATCACGGTCGAAAGATCTGTCAGCCTTTTCAATGCGAACGCGGCCGCGAAAATCAGGAATGTCCACGGATCTTTAACGCCCTTTTTCAGCAGTTTCTCCACCGCCACAAACATCAGGACGCATACCGCTACCTGGATTCCCTGCAGGGCATGCTGGACGACTTCCAGCTGCGAGAAATTGGAGATCAGCGTCGTGATCAGGGTAATGATGATCAGCGACGGGGAAACGACTCCGAGCGTGGCAACAATGCCGCCGAGGTATCCTTTGACCTTGTAGCCGACAAATGTCGCCGTGTTGACAGCGATGATGCCGGGCGTGCACTGGCCGATCGCGTAGTAGTCCATGACTTCGTCTTCGGTCGCCCATTTGTATTTCTCGATGACTTCCTTCTGGATCATCGGCAGCATCGCGTATCCGCCGCCGAATGTAAACAGCCCCATTTTGAACCAGGCTGTGAATAGATCAAGATATATTTTCATATTGATACCTGCCGCTTCCTATCATAACACCCGGTGCGGAACTGTGCAGAAAAAAAGATATGGTTTCCCATATCGCTGTTTTGGTTTATACCGTCAGATACAGCAGGCTCAGGGCGATCAGGATCTGGCCGGCGTAATACAGGCTGAGGTTGGTGACCCGCAGGATGAATTTCTGTTCGGGACCGAACGTGTTCAGGATCAGGACAATATCCGAGACCAGGAACAGCAGCGCACCAGCCGTGAAGATGCCCGTGAACATCGACGGTGCCATGAACAGACCGGCAAAAGCACATACATTGAGCAGGACGACGGCACCGATATAGAAGATGCCGAAGATCTTGAACGCTGTCTTTGCCTCGATGCGGGCAAAGATCCATTTCATCAGGAGCGCCGTAAGGATCAGTGCCAATACGAAACAGATGATGAAGTTTCCGGCCATCCGCATGATCCCCAGCAGATAGGCGATATGCCCGCTCAGGAATACCAGGATGCCGAGCAGGAAGACCAGCTGGCCTTTTTCCTGAAAGACATAGCGGAGGTTCAGCAGGACGTCCGCGATACAGCCGAGCAGAAGACCGGCCGTGATCATCTTCGCGGCAGAGGTGCCCGGGGATAATTTCATTCCCAGCACTACAAAGCACAGCGAAGCCAGTCCCTTCAGCACGACTGCCGGAACATACTTTTCCTGCTTTTCCATGCAGATGAAAGCAGCCATGATACAAAGACACAGCGGAATCAGAAAATACATAATTGCCTCCCGGATGCGCAGCACGCATCATTTCACTGTTTCGTTTCTGTTTTCATTGTATATGAAGAACCCCTGTCCTGCGGGGAAAATGCTTCCGGGAAGTGTGCCTGTCTTTTCCTGCCGGCCAAAATCCGATACAATGTATAGGACACGGAGGCAGCCGATATGAGTAAAGCGGATTTGGAATTTATCAAGATGTGCAGGGATATCCTGGAAAACGGAACGTCCACGGAAGGACAGAAGGTACGTCCCCACTGGCCGGACGGGACGCCTGCCTATACCATTATGAAATTCTGCGAGATCAACCGGTTTGACCTGCGTGAGGAGTTTCCGATGCTTACACTGCGTAAGACCGGCATCAAGAGCGCTACGGATGAAGTACTGTGGATCTGGCAGAAAAAGTCCAACAACATCCATGACCTCGGTCCCCATATCTGGGATGAATGGGCGGATGAAACAGGCTCCATCGGAAAAGCTTACGGCTACCAGATGGGCGTGAAGCATTCCTGTAAGGATGTCAAGGAAGAAGGCCTTGTGCATGCCTTCCCGGAATACTATGAATTCGCACAGAACGAAGACGGCGAAGAGATCTTCCGCGACAAAGAGACCGGCAGAATCGCAGCCGTGAAGAAAAACGGCAGATGGCATATGGACCAGGTGGACAAGGTGATCTACGACCTGAAGAACGCCCCGTTCGGACGGCGCATCATGACGACCATCTGGAATCCGGAAGACCTGGATGAGATGAACCTGCAGCCATGCGCCTACAGCGTTACATTCGTCGTGACGCAGGAAAAAGGCAAGGACAGACTGACCCTGAACATGATCCTGAACCAGCGGTCACAGGACGTGCTCGCGGCATGGGCATGGAACACATGCCAGTATGCCGTGCTCCAGCATATGATCGCGCAGGTCTGCGATATGGAAGCCGGTGAATTCGTGCACATCGACGCCAACGCGCATATCTACGCGCCGCGTCATATCCCGGCAATCGAGGAACTGCTGACGCGTACGCCGCAGCCGGCCCCGGAATTCCGTCTGGATCCGGAGATCAAAGACTTCTACCGTTTTACGAAAGACAGCGTATCGCTGATCAATTACCAGGTTGCC
>CADBPK010000210.1 GCA_902796465.1 uncultured Erysipelotrichaceae bacterium
ACGCATTCAAGACTGATTTCCCTGTTGAATATTCCTTTGGATGTTATCGAGCGGGCCAGGTACCGGCTTGAGGAATATCTTCTTCTGCGGACATATGAAAAAAACACCGATACTAAGAATTCCTACATTTATGTTCTTCGTGAACCGATGAGCGCTGCAGACTTCTGCGGAATGAAAAGCTTTATGACAGCATACAGGGAAAGAGTAGGTCAGAAGCAGCTGGAAACCACGATCGCATCCATGAGCAGCAGTGCAGTAAACACCAGTGGGTATAAAGATATAACACGTGCCGTAAAACACACCAGAATACCTGAATATGAAAACGAAGTAAGATTCACCGAACTGAAACCGCGGTATACGTTTGCTATGGATGATGAAACCATTAATTTTGACTATGAAAAATTCCTGGCGACAACCAGTACGCTTGTATTCCCGGCAGAACTCCGCTCTCAGGAAAACATGGCACTGATCGGAAAATTAGCGAGTGTATATGGCCTGACACCGGATAAGATGCGCGTTCTGGTCATGCGCTGTGTAAATATCGAAGATATGGAATTTGATACGGAACGTCTTAAGATATATGCATCCAAAGAACAGCCCGAGAAAAAAGAAGTCAAAGATATCTATGATCTGCCGCCTGTTTCCTTCCTTCAGGGTAAACAAAACGGGGCACAGGTCAGTCTGACGGATAAAAAGATTCTTGAGCATCTGTCGCTTGATATGCACTTGCCTAATGTCGTGATCAATGTAATGATTGAATATATACTGCGTATCAGCAATAATCGTCTTAACCCCAAATTCGTTGATATGGTGGCGAGTGAATGGGCAAGGGACGGAATCACGACAAAGGAACAGGCGTTGCTGGAAACAAAGAAAAATGTGACTTCGCACAGCCGGAACGTCAGGATCTCCGCACCTGATTTTATGAGCGGGGAAACAGAAAAAGCAGAAAAGCCGACGAAGTCTGAACTCGATGAGATCAGGAAACAGCAGGAAATCATGAGGAAACGTCATGGAGAAGATTGATTTTGAATCCAAAGTCCAGGTAAAGGATGATAAAAAAGATCAATTGATCGTGCAGCTGAAAAAAAGCAATGCACTGCGTTTTCTTTGTGAAAAAAACAATATTCCTGAAAGCTGTATCGATGAATACCCATACCGCATGAAACAATGGCTGATCGACGTGGCACCATGTCAGGGCTGCAAGGGACTGCGCAGCTGCAAACAGAAAACAAAGGGATATTTTCACGATCTTGAATACGACGGATTTCCCGAAACTGTGCTGAAAGCATGCCGGTTCCGGAATGCATATGATAAAAAAAGAAAACATATGGATATGTATCTGAGCAGTGATCTGCCGAAAAAGCTCGAGATCGTCTCTTTTGAAGATATACATACAGAATCGGAAACAAGAGATTATCTCATCGTGATGGGAAAGGCGATGGACGCAAGCCGTCAGGGCAAAGGAATATATCTGTATGGCTCACTCGGCAGCGGCAAGACATATCTGGCCGCATGTGCATGCAATGATCATGCAAGGATGAAGGAAAAAGTCGCATTTGTGCATTATCCGACATTTACGCAGCGTGTTGTAGCATCCCTTGCCAATAATGAGTTCCAGACAGAGATGAACCGGCTGATGTATGCATCCTTTCTGGTTCTGGATGATATCGGTGCTGAATCTGTTACGGAATTCACCCGTGACCAGATTCTTCTTCCGATCCTGAATACCAGATACGAAAATAACCGGACAACATGGTTTACATCAAATTATGATCTCGCGACTTTGAAAAAGCATTTCCAGTTCACCAACAGGGGAAAAGACGAGGAAGTCAAAGCTGCAAGGATCATCGAAAGGATCTCATGCATGAGCGAAGAGATCCGCCTGGTCGGCAAAGACCGCAGATAATAAAAAAAAGCAGAAAAGCTTGGATAATATGAATTGGAGGCAAGTATGGTCAGAAAAATCGGTGTCTTAACTTCCGGCGGCGACGCGCCGGGCATGAATGCGGCAATCAGGTCCGTAACCAGGATCGCTTTGAACAACGGGGTTGAAGTAGTCGGCGTTCACAATGGTTACAGGGGATTGCTGGAAGGCAGCTTCGAGGCTTTAGGCCGGCATGCAGTTTCGGATATTCTGGACCGCGGCGGCACTAAACTCGGTTCTGCGCGTCTTCCTGAATTCAAGGAAGAAGAGATCCAGGACAAATGTATTAAGAATATGCGGCGTGAGGGAATCGATGCACTTGTTGTTGTCGGCGGTGACGGTTCATACCGCGGAGCGCTGGCGCTGACAAGAAAAGGCATCAACTGTATCGGTCTGCCCGGAACGATCGATAACGATATTCCGGGGTCGGATTTCACGATCGGTTTTGATACGGCTCTGCGTACATGCGTGGAGAACGTCGATAAGCTGCGTGACACTTCCAGTTCCCATCACAGATGCTCCATCGTGGAAGTTATGGGAAACCGCTGCGGCGATCTCGCTTTATATACAGCCATTTCCTGCGGCGCTGAGCTTGTTATTACTCCGGAGACAGGATATGACGAGCTCGAAGTCCTTGAAAGACTGCGCTATCTGAGTGATGCTGTTAAGAAGAACCATGCGATCGTCATTATTTCCGAAAAGATCTGTGACGTCGAAGCACTTGCCAAGAAAGTCAGTCTGCATACCAATTTCAGCGGCCGTGCTACAGTTCTCGGACACATTCAGCGCGGCGGCTGTCCTACACCTACTGACCGTATGCTGGCCAGCAGAATGGGCGAAAAAGCTGTAGACCTTCTGATGGAAGGCATCGGCGGACACTGCGTCGGCATTATAGAAAACCAGATCACTTCCATGCCGATCCAGGAAGCGCTGGAAAGACCGCGCGCAAGCCGCAAGCATCTTTATCGTCTCTTTGACAGACTTGTTTAATTAAATACGGGAAAGTACTGCTTTATGCAGTGCTTTTTGCTGTATTGGAAAGGAAAGAATATGCCAGTTATCATCACAAGTTACGGACATGCCTGTTACAAAATCGAATACAACAATGCCAGTGTGATCCTCGATCCGTATGAGAACGGGAGTGTCCCCGGACTGCAGCTGCCGGAAGGACTGGAAGCGGACCGTGTATTGTGCTCACATGGACATCATGATCATAATGCCCGCGGCCTGGTCAGGGAAACCGATAAAAACCCCGATGCATTCAGCCCCGTATTTATCAATGTACCGCATGATGATGCCGGAGGTTCGAAAAGAGGCATGTCGGATATTTCTGTTCTCCATGCCGGGAAGGTGACCATCATCCATTTCGGTGACATCGGCCGGCTGCCTGAGGAAGACGAATACAGAAAAATGGAAGGCGCAGACATTATCCTGATACCGGCAGGAGGATATTATACGATCGATGCGGAACAGGCAAAGGAGATCTGTGAGCGCATCTGCCCGAAGGCTGTTATTCTCATGCATTTCCGGAAAGGGGAGATCGGTTATCCTGTTCTGGCGGATTTTGATGCCGTCAAAGCTGTTTTCCCGGATGTTAAGACAATACCGGAAGGAAGAATGATCTTTGCGGAAGATTCGGTACCGGAAGGTATATTCGTACTGGACCCGGTTCAATAACAAAAGACGGTCTCTGATGAGACCGTTTGATTTATGAGGTCAGCTGATTCAGGCTGATCTTTTTGCTTTTGCGGCTATTTCCGCAATTGCAGCTTTCTGATTGAGAATGACCGGTATAACGATCGGGTTGCGGTTCGTCTTTTTAAAGAGGAACGGTTCCAGGGAAGAACGGATGCAGTTCTTCAGTTCACCGAATGTTGTTCTCTGCTGCATTTTTTTGCGGAGTGCTTCGAACACGACCAGTTCAGCTTCCTTAAGCAGTGTCTGCGAATCCTTGATGAAGACGAATCCGCGGCTGACGATGGAAGGCCGGCATAAGATCTTGTTGTACCGTGAATCAATCGTTACGATCACGGCGACAAGACCGTTTTCAGCGAGGATCTTCCTGTCTTTAATGACGGAAGTGCTGAGGCCGCTGGCATCATTGCCGTCAACGTAGATCGCATCTGTTTCGATCCTTTCATCCGCAATGAAGCATTCCTCATCACGCATGACGACGATATCACCGTTTGAGCAGATGAGGCAGTTTTCTTTCGGCACACCGGTCTCACGGGCTGTGAAACAATGTTCTACAAGCATCTTATATTCACCGTGGTTGGGCATAAAGTATTTCGGACAGATCAGATTGAGCATCAGCTTCTGTTCTTCCTGCGGGGCATGTCCGGTCGTATGGAACGAAGTCAGCGGTGAATTTTCAATGACATTTGCACCGACACGGGTCAGCTGATTGACGACTGCAGATACGGAAGTGCCGTTGCCCGGAATCGGATTGCTCGAGAACAATACCGTATCACCCGGGATGATCCGGATGAATTTATGGGTACCGTTGGCGATCCGGCTCAGGGCAGCCATAGGCTCACCCTGGCTTCCCGTACAGACGATGCAGATCTTGTTGGCGGGAAGCGTATTCAGCTCATTGCCGGAAATAAAGCTTTCTTCGGGTATGTTGATAACACCCATGTTCTTTCCGATCTCACATACATTCTCCATGGACCGTCCGAAAACAGCTACTTTTCTGCCGCAGGCGACAGCAGCTTCCAGGATCTGGTTCAGACGGAGAACATTGGATGCGAAGGTGGAAACGAGAAGCCTTCCCGGTGTTTTGCGCATCTGTTCCATAATGGCGATAGCTACTTTTTTCTCTGAAATGGATGATCCCGGAACACAGGAGTTTGTGGAATCACTCATCAGAAGCGTAACACCGGCCTGGCCCATGAAAGCCATTCTCTGGTAATCGGAATTGACACCGACAGGTGTCAGATCGAATTTAAAATCACCGGTTTCGAAAATTCTGCCGTTCGGTGTATTGATCAGGATACCGTAGGAATCCGGAATGGAATGAACGGTATTGATGAATCCGACATTGAAATACTTTGTGGTAACACGGGAATCAGCGTTATATTCAATGATCTTTACACGCCGCAGCATGCGGTGTTCTTCAAGTTTCTTTTCGATCAGCGCCTTGGCAAAGCGGGGCGCATAGATCTCTTTGATATGTATACTTCTCAGGAAGAAGGGTATGCCGCCGATATGATCTTCATGACCATGGGTGATGATCAGAGCTTTTATCTTGGCCTGATTTTTCACCAGGTATGTATAATCAGGGATGACATAATCAACACCGAGCAGCTCATCCTCAGGAAAAAGTACACCGCAGTCTATGATGATGATCTCATCATCATGCTCGATGCAGTACATGTTTTTTCCAATTTCACCGAGACCGCCCAAAGCATAGACTAAAGTATCTGTTTCATGCCGGATGCTCAGATCGGGCTTTTCCGGATCTGCATAACGAACAGGCAAAACCGTCCTCCTTACGCTGTTGGTTTTTCTCATAATTATATTTTCCTTATCTTATTAACTGCATTATAGCATGCAGAAAAGTTGTTTTACAGGTTCAGGGCATTAAATTTCGATGGCATTATCCACTTTTGGAAATGGATCATCAGGATTGATATGGTCGTAAAACAGGGTACCGCTGAAATGATCGATCTCATGCTGGAGAACGATCGCAAGGTAGCCTCTTGCCCTTATGACAATATTTTCACCGCGGATCAGGTCGAAAGCCTTGACTTTGATCCTGGCGGAACGGACAACATAGCCCTCATGTTCCGCTTCAACGGAAAGACAGCCTTCCCCGCCGCTGAGATATGCTTTCTGAACAGATGAGGAAACGATGCGGGGATTTGCAAGCATAAATTCCCAGCGGATATCATTTCCGTTCTTGTCCACATCATCTATTACTACTGCCGTCAGCTGTTTCGGAATACCGACCTGAATGGCACTGATGCCGACAGCAGGACGCAGATTGTATTTTTCTGCCTTTTCTTCATCTGTGGAATCAACCACATACTGATAAAGTTCCCTGAGCAGATGCTCATCCTCTTCACAGAGGGGCAGAGCGACTGGCATCGACTTCTGCCGGATCAGGGGATCGTTATCTTTTATGATCGTTTCATTGTTAATCAACATAAGTCTTACCTCGCGCAATCATTCTAACAAAATAATCTTAGATGTCAAAGATAACGCTGAATTATGTTAGAATCTTGTATATGTCATTAAAAAGAATTCGCAGCAAACTTATGCCGGAAGGCTATGACAGATGGATCAGCGCAGCAGTTATTGCGCTGGCTGTATACGGTACGATTATGATCGCAAGTGCGTCCATGGGTATATCCGTCGGTGACAACGCCTCCCTGGCAAGAACCGTTATCAAGCAGATCATCTTCCTTGGCTTAGGCTTCGGCGCGATGATCTATCTGGCAAAACATTTCCGTATTACATGGCTAAGGAGCGGATGGTTCACGCTTTCCATTGTAGGCATGATAGCGGCACTGGCCGTGTGCCGTCTGTTTACGCCTGTTAATGGTGCCTATGCATGGATCCGTCTTCCCGTTCCCGGCATTGAGATCACTATCCAGCCGTCGGAATTCGCGAAGATCCTGTGTATGATGATCATCGCGGCATACTGCGGTGATATCACGCATCAGTACAGAAGCGGATGGGAGATCCTCAGGCGACCGGTCATTTTCGTCGCGATCTACTTTGTGATCATCGTCGTTCTGCAGAGAGACTTCGGATCCGCTGTTGTTCTTTTTCTGATTACATGCGTATGTATTCTGATTCCGAATCATCCCCAGCTGAAAGGGTATCAGCTGACGCTTAAAATATTATTCTGGATCACTGTTGCGGCGGCTGTTTTTATCCTGTCACCATACGGCAGAAACGTCATCGAGAACCTGCCCATCGAATACTATCAGAAAAACAGGTTCCTTTCAGCTCTTGATCCTTTCTATGACAAGTACGGCAGTTCCTTCCAGCTGATCAGCGGTCTCGTATCCTTTACGACAGGTGGCTGGTTTGGAAAAGGGCTCGGAAATTCCGTGCGCAAATATACCAACTTCCCGGAAGCGAACACTGATTTTATTCTGGCGATCCTTGTAGAAGAACTGGGCTTTTTTGGATTCCTGCTCCTTCTGGCGTTATATATGGTGATTATTATTCACCTTCTCCAGTATGCAATGCGGATCCGCAGTGAGCGTGCCCGTGTCATACTCGTAGGTATCGCAATGTATATCGTTATCCATATGTTCTTCAATATCGGCGGTGTAACCGGGATGATCCCGCTTACCGGTGTCCCGCTCCTGATGATCTCTGCCGGCGGCAGTTCCACACTGTCCTTTATGATCTGTATGGGTATTGCACAGGCAATCATATCCGCTTACCGGAGAGGAGCGATACGGTGAGAATCATTGCCGGAACATATGCCTCCAGAAAGATCAATGCGCCGAAAGGGAAACAGACGCGCCCGACCCTTGATAAAGTAAGGGAAGCTGTATTCTCTTCCGCGGGCGGATTTTTTGACGGCGGAATATTTCTGGATCTGTATGCAGGCAGCGGCGCCAACGGCCTGGAGGCATTGTCCAGAGGATGTGATAAAGCTGTGTTCGTCGATGTTTCAAAAGCAGCAGTATCCGTCATACGTGACAATATACGCACGCTTGGTGCTGAAGAAAACTGCAGGGTACTGCCGGTCAGTGACCGTAAAGCACTCCAGATCCTGCAGGAAGAAGGTGCCGTGTTCAATTATATCTATATGGATCCTCCTTATGAAAAACATCATAATGAAGAGATACTGTCGTTTATTGATGAAAACGGAATGCTGAATGGAGGAGGACTTATCATGGTGGAATCCCTAAAGGAAGACAGCTTTCCGGATCACTACCATACATTTTTCAAGAAGAAAGAAGCCGTTTACGGCATATCAAGGATCACATATTATAGAAGCAAGGAGTGAGGAATATGAAAGTCTGTTATCCCGGGACATTCGATCCCATTACCAAAGGTCACCTGGATATTATTGAACGTGCAGCCCGCAGTTTTGATGAGGTCGTCATCCTGATCATGGCTAATCCCCGCAAAAAATGCCTGTTTTCAGCTGAAGACAGGAAACGTATCATTGAGGAATCCCTGCGTGAAATCGGCAGTCCGGAAAACGTATCCGTTGAAATCGGTTCAGGTCTGACGGTAAACTATGCCGCAAAGATCAACTGCCGCGGTATTATCAGAGGGATCCGTGCCGTTTCTGATTATGAATATGAACTCCAGCAGGCAACTGCCAATCTGATGCTGGCACCGGAAATTGAAACACTGTTCCTGATCGCCAAACCGCAGTTTTCATTCCTTTCATCATCTGTTGTAAAGGAGATTTCCCTGAATCACGGCGATATTTCCACGCTCGTACCTGCCTGTATAGTCGATAAGGTCAACCGGATGATCCAGCAGGGTAATGTTTGAAAATCCTGCAGAATATGATATATTTTAGGTGGAGGAAACATCCTGCATTCGGATGTGAAATCATGTAAAAACATTCTTGGATCAATAATATATGTATTCTTAGCTGCATATATTTCTCTTTGGAAGGAGGCCAGGGGTGTGTGTACGAAACGCATCCACGGAATAGTACACGAACATTATAGGAAGCTCATGTGTAGTCATGAATGCACATGAGTTTTCTTTTTGGAATTTAGCACTTAAATGTTGACAGTGCTAAAAGGGTGTATTATCATATTAGCAGGCAGAGAATAAGAGTGCTAAAGGAGGTGACCGTCACACATGCTGACACCACGAAGAATACAGATCT
>CADBPK010000211.1 GCA_902796465.1 uncultured Erysipelotrichaceae bacterium
AAATTATCTTATGAAAAGAGCCGTGACGCTCACGGCTCTCTATCAGTAATGATCTCATCCAGGGTGATGTCCCAGGGATCGGTTTCGATCTGTTCTGTTTTCTGTACAGCATAGGCAATACCGATTTTTTTCTTTACACCGGAAAGTACTGAATCATAATAACCCTTCCCGTAGCCGGCACGGTGGTTGTCCCCGTCAAATGCCGTCAGCGGCACCAGCATAAGATCCATATCTTCCGGTCTGACGGGTCTTTCCCTGACCGGCTCCGAAACACCAAACGCACCCGGTTCCGTATCGGAAAGCGATTCGATCTCATGGAAAACAAGCGTACTGCCTGTGACTTTCGGCACGGCTGTACGTATCCCCTGTTCACGGCAGTATTCCAGGATCCTGCGCGTATCGGCCTCTTCCGCCAGGGATATATAGCATCCGATCAGTGATGCCCCTTTCAGAACATCTTTCACTTTTCCGAAGATCCTGGCATCCGCTTTTTTTCTTTCTTCCGGCGTAAGGGCTTTTCTTGCCTCACGTCCGGTTCTGCGGGCTTCCTGCTTATCCAATGGAACTACTCATATCCAGCTTCAGCAGCTGGTTCAGCTCGACTGCGTATTCCATCGGCAGTTCCCTGGTGAACGGCTCGAGGAATCCCATGACGATCATTTCGGTCGCCTGTGCTTCGCTCAGTCCGCGTGACATCAGATAGAACAGTTCTTCCTCGGAGATCTTGGATACAGTCGCTTCATGTTCGATCGTGCTGGTATTGTTGAGGCTTCTGTTCTCCGGGATCGTATCCGAAGTGGAAAGCTTATCCAGGATGAGGGTATCGCATTCCACCTTTGATTTGGCATATTCCGCTTTCGGTCCGTGGATCACCTGGCCGCGGTAATTCGCTGTACCGCCGTTCCGGGATACGGATTTGGAAATGATCGTGGAACTTGTGTGCGGTGCCAGATGGATCATCTTGGCGCCGGTATCCTGGATCTGGTTGCTGCCGGCGACGGCGACGGAGATCGTCATGCCGCGGGCATATTCCCCGGCCAGGATACATGCCGGATATTTCATGGAAATATGGGAACCGACATTGCCGTCGATCCATTCCATCGCGGCATGAGCTTCTGCCTTTGCCCTCTTCGTCGTCAGGTTGAGAATGTTCTTCGACCAGTTCTGGACAGTGGAATAACGTACTTTCGCGCCCTCCTCCACAAAGATCTCGACCACTGCCGCGTGCAGGGAATCCTTGGAATAGATCGGGGCTGTACAGCCTTCCACATAGTGCAGATCAGCGCCTTTATCGGCGATGATCAGCGTTCTTTCAAACTGTCCCATACTTTCGGTATTGATGCGGAAATAGGACTGCAGCGGCTTTTCCAGCGTCACGCCCGGCGGGACGTAGATAAAGCTGCCTCCTGACCATACCGCGCTGTTGAGCGCCGCGAATTTGTTGTCTGTCGGAGGAACGATCTTCGCAAAGTATTTTTTGAACAGGTCCGGAACAGTCCTCAGGGCCGTATCGGTGTCGAGGAAGATGACGCCTTTTTCCGTCACTTCATCCAGCATGTTGTGGTAAACGACTTCCGATTCATACTGGGTCGTAACGCCGGCCAGGAATTTCTTTTCAGCCTCGGGAATACCGAGTCTGTCAAACGTATCCTTGATCGTATCCGGCACATCATCCCATGACTTTGTCTCTTTCTGGTCGGAAGGTTTGATGTAATATGTGTAGTCATTGAAATCGATCTCGGAAAGGTCCGGTCCCCATGCGGGCATCGGCATCGATTCAAACTGATGAAAGGATCTGACCCGGAAATCCGTCATCCATTCCGGTTCTCCCTTGATGCGGGAGATCTCGCGGACGATCTCTTCCGTCAGACCTTTGCCGGTATTGAATACCGATACGTCTTCATCCCTGAAGCCGTACTGGTAATCATCCTGCGATGTAATGACATCGTTATTCTTCTCAGACATCCTGACGCTCACTTTCTTCCAGCATCTGCTTCATGGCATTCCAGCCGATCGTTGCGCATTTGATGCGGTTGGCCTGCTTGTATACATTCTGCATGGCAACCGCTTCATCCAGCAGGTCCGCATCATAATCCTGATGATCGATCATGCGGAAGTATTCCGCAATGATCAGGTCGGCTTCCTCTTTTGTCTTTCCGATCAGCAGTTCGGTCATGATGCTGGTGCTTGCCGTTGCGATCGTGCATGCCACGCCGTCAAAACGGATATCTTCAACGATGTCACCGGTGATCTTTGACTGTACGGTAATATCATCGATGCAGGAGTCCGATGCCATATGGACGGAACGGTATCCTTCTTCTTTCGTCAGTTCATGATTGCGCGGATATTGATAATGATCCATAATCACTTCCCGCAGTACTGCAGGATCGTTTAACATGCTCATTTTTTCATTCATACTTCTTCTCCTCTCCTCAGAAAAAGATTCCGATCGCATTTTCAACGGAGATATCCCTGCATGCCTCGACGCAGAGATCCACTTCTTCCTTCGTATTGTAAAAGTACAGGGAGGCACGCACGGTGGAATCCGTACCGATCACCTCGTGCAGGATCTTCGCGCAGTGATTGCCGCTTCGAACGGCAATATTCCTGCTTGCGAGATAGCCTGCCGCATCCTGTGAAAATACACCTTTGGCGTTGAAATCCACAGGTCCGTAGACATTATCGGCATTGTAGATCTCAATGTTGTCCAGTTTCTTCATCTTTTCGATAAAGTAAGACCGCAGCTGTTTTTCATAGGCATGGATGTTATCCAGCCCGATGTCCATAAGATATTCAGCCGCCGCCCTGAGACCGATCACGCCTTCAATATTTGGTGTTCCTGCCTCAAATTTGACCGGCGGGTTTTTCAGGATGACAGAGCCGCAGGATTCAAATCTCGCGTTCATGTCACCGCCCATGAATACCGGCTCCATTTTCTCAAGCAGGCTGTATTTTCCATACAGCACGCCGACACCGCCCGGCCCGCACATCTTATGCGCGGAGAATGACAGGAAATCGACATCCAGGTCCTTCACATCGATCTTCATATGCGGAACGGACTGGGCGCCGTCCACAGCCACCAGGGCTCCGTACCTGTGCGCAGCAGCGGCGATCTCCTTCACCGGCTGCACGGATCCAAGCACGTTGGTGACGTGTGCGATCACAACGGCTTTGACGCCTTTATGCATGGTTTTTTCAAAAGCTTCCATTGTGATATTGCCTTCTTTGTCCAGCGGAATATATTCAATTTTAATACCATAATCTTTTTGCAGTCTGTACCAGGGAAGAAGGTTGCTGGCATGTTCCGCCTGCGTCGTCAGGATCACATCACCCGGTTTCAGAAAGTTCTTTCCGAGTCCGTATGCAACCTGGTTCAGGGACGCCGTTGCGTTATGCGTAAAGACGACTTCTTTTTCCCCGCAGTTCAGCAGTCTGGCAATAACAGCCCTCGTTCCGTCATACAGCCGGTCATTCACGGCTGCGACCGGATAATCCCCGCGATGTACATTACTGGTATGACGCAGGTAAAAGTCGCTGACCGCATCGATCACGCACTGCGGTTTCAGCGTTGTCGCTCCGTTGTCAAAATATACCAGGTCGGGCTGATTCCGGAAAATCGGAAAATCCTCCCGGATTTTATATACATCGATCATAGATCAGCGATCTTCCTTTCCATTTCTTCCTGCAGTTTTGTCTTCAGCGTTTCATCTTCAATAAACCTTGTGACAGGCATGAGATATCCCGTACTGATCAGACTGGTGCACTGTTTCTGTGTCAGTCCGCGCGACTGCATGTAGTACAGCTGGTCTTCGTCCACCCGGCCGAGCGTTGTCGCGTGGCTGGCCTGGACATCGTTCTCATCGATCAGCAGTTTCGGAAGAATCGTGCTGGACTGTTTTTCATCGAAGCACAGTGCACGGCTTGTCTGATGACTTTCCGAGCCATATGCGCCTTTGACGATCTTCCCGGTCGCATTCATATAATATTTGCCGCCTTCGAGTACAACGGCATAGTTTTCCATGATCCCCGTGGTATGCGGACTCTGTGATACCACATCCACGACAAAATGCTTGTCCGAAGCACAGAGTACCGCAGAAGATACCAAGGCATATGCACCTTCATCTTCCAGGGTTACCATTGCGGTGCGCTTCACGCTCCCCTGATTGATCTCGGCGTACGCGATACGCAGAGTGCCATAGCGCTTTACATGGTGTTCCTCATCCACAGTGATCTCCGTTCCGGCAGCGTTCCAGAACAGATAGGAAACAGATGCGTTTTCCTCTGTTTCGGTGCGGATCCGGATATCCTGTGCCCTTTCGATCCGGATGTACACTTCACTCTTTTCCGCCGCACGGAAATTCAGTTCAAGCGGTTTTTCCGCATCGATCACGATCTCGCTGTATCCGGGGCTGAGAAGGATCTCTTCATTTTCACTGACAGAGCGCTTCATTATTTCATCCCCTTGTTTACTGCGCAGGCACCAAGGCTGATCTTCGGTCTCTGCTTTTCTTCCGCTGTTTCCGGTTCGATGCCGTATTCCCTGTAGATCCAGTCATAGCCTTCGCTGTTGATGCGGTCAATGATCTCTTTCCCGCCTTCCAGAACGATCCTGCCGTTGACCAGCACATGCGCGAATTCCGGCTGCACGAGCTGATAGAAGCGGTCGTAATGGGATACGATGATCAGGGAAGTGCCCTTCTCCTCGTGGATCCTGTTTACCACGCGGGCAACGATCTTCAGGGCATCCACGTCAAGACCGGAGTCGATCTCATCGAGCATGGCTAAAGACGGTTCCAGCATTTCCATCTGGACGATCTCATTTCTCTTTTTCTCGCCCCCGGAAAAGCCTTCATTCAGAAAGCGATGCGCAAGATCCGGCTTCATTTCCAGATCAGCGATGGTCTTCTCCATAGCCTTGATGAAGCGGAACAGGGAAACGGGTTTCTCCCTTCTGACGTTCATCGCGGCACGGAGGAAGTCACTGTTTGTCACACCCGGGATCTCCTGCGGATTCTGCATCGCCAGAAACAAGCCGAGCCGGCTTCTTTCGTCGACGGTCATCTCCAGGACATTCTTTCCGTCATATGTGATGCTGCCTTCTGTTACCTCATATTTCGGATGGCCCATAATGGCCGCAAGCAGTGTGCTCTTTCCGTTGCCGTTCGGTCCCATCAGGGCATGTATTTCTTTTTCATTGATCTGCAGGTCGACCCCTCTCAGGATCTCCTTTCCTTCTACAGATACATGTAAATTTTCTATTATCAGAGTTTTCATAGTCATTCACCTTCGTCCGTAGGGATTATAACACCAATCATGAAAAAGTGTGGGATTTACTATCCCGTCCCTGTACGCATGTTCAGCTAATCTTCAGAAAAGGTAAATTGCAAAAGCATAAAGGTTATTCTATAATGGTTAAGCGTTTTTTATTTTAACAGGAGGGCAGTATGGGAAAATTCCTTAAGAAAAACTGGTTTATTGCGCTGATTGCCCTGATCTTTATCGGTATCAGCGTATATTACATCTATGATACAAACAAAGGCAAACTCAAAGGCAAGACAGTCAACGGGGAAGACGTTGCCTATTCCGTCAATAACGAAGATATTACAGCATCCATGTTTTATGACGATATGTATAAAACAAACGGTGAAGATACGATCATGAACCTCATCATGCAGTCTGTGATCAACCAATCTGTAGAAACGACAGACGAGATGAAGACACAGGCTGAGAAACAGGCCAAATCCATCCGCGAAAGCTATCAGAGCCAGTACGGTTCCTCTTATCTGGAGGAACTGGAAGCAGATCTGAGAACAACAGGTTATGCGACAGTTGAAGACTACCTGATCGAACAGTTCAAGCTCAGCAAGCTGAACGCGGACTATGCCAAAGCGCATTTCGATGAACTGCAGATCCGGAACATCTCCTACATCCTGATCCAGTATGAGGATCAGACAAATCCGGCCGAAGAAGCTACAGATGACGAAAAAGCAAGAATGCAGGCAGTTGATGATGCCCTGAATTCCGGTACAGATTTTGCGGAAGCTGCCAAGCAGTTCAGCGAAGATACATCCACAGCACCGGACGGCGGCGTCCTGGGAACAATCGACAATAAAGTCACTTCCCTGGATACGTCATTCCTGCAGGCGGCACTTGCGCTGAATGAAGGCGAAGTCAGTGACTGGGTCCATTCAGCAGACTTCGGTTACTTCCGCATCAAATGCAACGCTTCTACACCGGAAACACTGGAAGCACTCGATACAACAGCAGATCCGTACAGTGACCTCGTAAACACATACGACACAACGCTGACAACACTGGCCATGTGGGAAAAGATGCAGGAAATCGGTTATGATTTCCACGGTGACGCTGATCTCGAAAAGAACATGCTCGAAGCTTTCGGCCAAGGCCTGGAAGAAAGCGAGGAGGAAGAATAAGATGAACAAAAAAAGTATTGTGGCAGCATCCGCCCTTCTTCTCGTCCTCACCGGATGCAAGGATGCTCATATAGCGATCAAAGACGCTGATACACCAATCGTCACTGTCGGAAACAAGACGATTACAAAAGGTGAAGTATTCAATATCATGATGGCGACATACGGCGCATCAAACGCAGTTTCCACTTCCAACAACAAGATTGCCGCAGCGGAGATCGAAATAACGGATGAAATGAAAAAATCCGCCCAGGATACGATCAATACATATAAATCCTTATACGGAGATGTATTTACGGAATATCTTGAATCCAGCGGCATGACGGAAGAAGATTATATGAATGAATATCTGATTCCGAGCCTGCAGTCCGAAAAGCTGATTACCAAATATCTGGAAGAAAACTATGACTCCGTATGTGAAATGTATACACCTGTAAAGGCTATGATTCTTGAGTTCTCTTCAAATGAAGATGCCCAGAGTGCCCTGTCCGCCCTGAAAGACGGTTCCAAGACACCGGCTGAAGTCATTGAAGAATACAACGGTCTCATCACAGCGGACGAAAAGATCATCACCAATGATTCCACATCTGTGGATTCCATGATCAAGACCGTGATCTTCTCGGCAACACCGGCTGACGGATGGACATATGTGCCTTCCAGTGACGGTACAACATTCGATGTGGTCAAGGTTGTTGAAAATGATCCTGACAACATGAAGGAAGAAGTGCTGGAAAGCCTCGCTGCTATTTCCAATGTCCAGAATGACTCAACGACTTATTTCTTCAAAAAATACGGATTCCATATTTATGACAAGACGCTGTATGATTCAGTATCCATGAATTACCCGGATAACCTCGTACAGGACCTGCCGAAAGAATAACGCATCAGTTTAAAGCCCTTATTTCTCACCGCATGGGAGGAATAAGGGCTTTTTCTTTCCCCTGTTTATCAACGTACCGCATCCGTTCAGAACAGATGAAAAATAATTATTTATACCATTTCACGCCGGCCAGAGCGTCTGTGATCATGGCTTTGCAAAAGGAATCAGAAAGATCCGGGAACTCTTTCTTCAAAAGGATAGCCGCCTTCCGCCCGGATACCTGCTTATCCTTTATCCTGTCTGCCAGTTCCAGAGCCTTGTCTTCTATTTCTATAGTCAGAAAGATGATCGGTTCTTTTCTGTGCCGGAAGAAATCATTGACCGTTTCCATAACAGCGGCCCTCTCCGCTTCCGTCAGCTTATGCTTCCTTTTTTCTTCCGGCAGATTCCATGGCCGGATCCCGCGGTCTTCCTTTTCAAGCCAGAACATCTCATATGGATCTGCCAGGAAACAGCCGGTCATGACTTCACCCGGTATTCTGACGATCTTATCTCCATAGTACACATCAGCGCTGGATCGGCTGCTTATTTCTATGGCGGTGATCCGCCATTCTTCCTGCGGCATATTCCCGCACCTCCTCCATGAACCGGCTCTCAGCGACCTGTTCATTCAGCTGTCACAGCGAGCGGTTCTACTTCTATGCCCAGCGGTTCACACATTTTCTTAAGACCTGCCGTATCCCTGCTGTTGCCGAAAACAGTCATTTTCTTCAGGTTCCTGAACTGGCTGATCTCTCTTTCCGTAAGTTTATGGAAATCAAATCTGTCATCCCTGCCGTCCCATTCCGGAGCGATCTGCATGTAGATTTCATCAGATCCATCCATTTCGATCTTCGCAACAAGATCAGCGAATCTGGCCGGGACAGGCAGCTCCTTGAAGTATTTGACGGCAGCTCTGATATTTTTGTCCGTTTCAAGGTTCCAGTGAGCTTTTTTGAATGCCATGTAGTCATAGATATCGAAATACGGCTTCAGAACCAGCTGGTTGTACATCAGTTCATTGACGACGGCCAGCTTGAAGTTGTATGTATCAAAGACCAGACATTCCTCATCCGGGATGACGATATTGAAGTTTTCATTGCTTTTGGGTCTTTCCGGTTTAAAGGTGATGTTCACATCCTTTGTTATCCTGTCTCCATCATAGATGGGCTGGTCATCATCGGAATACAGGCTGGCACTGACATGATTCAGGACTTCCTTCCCCTCCCCGTTTACGATGTTGGGCTGATATCCGTATCCTCCCGGTGAACGCCACATCTTTTCCTGTATGATGTTCTGACCGGAGAAAGTCAGAGTTCCCTCATATTGTTTTTCAGGTTTCGTATCCTTGAAGCCATAGACCTGCCGGCCTGTCACGTACAGGGTCAGGGAGATGATCATATGTTCATTGTCTATATATGCTTTTTTCTTTTTCAGATTATTCAGATAAGCCGGGGAACCGTTAAAGATGATCCCGAGTTCATCATAGACATAATCAGTATCCCTGAATCGTTCATTGAAACAGACTCTTGCTTCTCCGAGTTCCGCCTTAAGTTCATCATAAGAAACAGGAAACCTCAAAAAATGTCCGTTGATCCTTACCGCATTATCAAGTATATCTACAGTACTCATTATCTCTCTCCTTCCCGGTCCGGATGACCGTTCATCAGTGTCTTGTATTCCTTAAAATGTTTCCGGCGGATCAGCCTTTTATATGGGAATCCTCCGGTATCCATGCAAAAACCATTTCAGCAGCATCCCGATAAATAAGAATTTATAATTGTGAAACTACCCAGGCAATTATTACTGCCAATATCGGAAAGTCTATCAGCGTAGAGACCCACTTGCCGATCAGTGTCTTTCCATAAATATATGGCCTCATATCTTCTGTTCCGGGAATGATCCATGCTTTTGTCTTTCCTACCCAGTACCAGTCAATAAAGATTCTGTCAAACAACCCTGAAATCAGATAGATCACTGTCATCTGAACGGCAGCCGTCTTAAAGTCCGATGCACCGTTTACCTGGTAAACCATAAGCGGTACTAATAAAAACTGCGGCACAAGAAGGGAAATAAAGGTAATCATCTTTCTCTTGTTGATCGTTTCCCGTGTTGTGAGTCCAAGTTCTATGGCTTTATCCTGTACTTCTTTTTCATAAAAGAAGACCATCCCAACGGGACCATCAGTTATGCCTACAACACAAATGATCAGAAGAACAAAGCACATTACGATTCCTTCCAGTATTGCCAATATCATTCCTAATAGACCTCCTCTCATTAACCCAGCAAACATCAATTTAGCGATGTACCGACAAACCGGTATTTATATTTGTTTCTCATCAATCAACCACTCGATTATCTTTTCAGCTCTGCTTTCAAGAGCAGGCATTTCCTCACGGCCAAAGAATCTCAGTTCATAACTTTCGTCGTCGGTGATATTCATTTCTCCGTATACACCTTCCGCAAGGTAAAGAGCTACAACTGAATAGAGTTCATCCCCGTTCGGGTATTTGAAATAGAAATCA
>CADBPK010000212.1 GCA_902796465.1 uncultured Erysipelotrichaceae bacterium
ATCCGCAAAACCGGGAAACCACAGCGACCCGGAAACAGAAGCACATCCGGTAAACCGGTCCGTCTTTGTGCTGGCATACAGCGCAAACAAACCCGCCAGGGAATAACCGGCAATGATGATCTCTTCCCATGAACCTGTCAGTTCTTCCTGTGACAGGATCCATGCCAGCATCTCATCTGCCCTGCCGGCAAAATCATCTCCTTTTTTAAAGATCTTTTCCGCCGGCCAGGGAGAAAGCATTTCATTCCAGTCAAAATCCGATATGCCGAGGACTGAGAATTCTCCTGTCCCAAGCTGCGGAAAATCCTCTGTCCCGACGAGCACAGCCAGCCTGTTTCCCTTTTGTATGAATTCCTTCTTCATAGTTTCATTGTATCCTTTAACCCATAAAAGCAAAAGCGGGAGACTCTCCCGCTTTAACTTGATTATTTTTTGGCGATCTTGTGTATTGTGATCTTGCCGGCACGCTTCAGCGCGTACGGGCCGATCGCTTTGAGTTTGTCTTCCGAACGGACCATGGTGCTGGCCGCCGGGACATCACGTGTCAGGTGGATGGCGTCAAATTCACACTTCGTCGTGCAGAGACCGCAGCCGATGCAGCGGTTGTCATCAACGGTCGTAGCGCCGCAGCCAAGACATCTCGCCGCTTCCTTTTTGACCTGCTCTTCCGTCAGGACCAGGCGCAGATCTTCAAAGGTATCCTTTGCGATGCCTTTTTTCTTTCCGGGGATCTGTCTCTGGGCATTGTCGAAGCTTTCCAGTTTTGTCTGGTCTTCGATATCATCTTTATCCAGCTCGATGAATTCCCTTCTGTCCCTTGCCAGGTCAAGCCTGTTTCCGGGATGGACGAAGCGGTTGATCGAGACAGCGCCTTCACGCCCGCCTGCGATTGCGTCGATCGCAAACTTTGCCCCGGTGAATACATCACCGCCGGCGAAGACATCCGGCTCATCCGTCTGCCTTGTCAGCGGATCCGCGATCACGGTGCCGTTCCGGTTCAGTTTGACGTTCGTGCCCTTCAGCAGGTCACCCCGCTGCACGGACTGTCCGATCGACATCAGGATATTCTCACATTCGAGTATGATGGTATTTTCTTCTTCATACTGCGGGCTGAATCTGTGTTCCGCGTCAAATACGGATACGCATTTCTTGAATACGATCCCTTTGACCTTCCCGTTCTCCTGCAGGACTTCCTTCGGGCCCCAGCCGTTCATGATCTCGACACCGTCTTCCAGTGCTTCCCTGATCTCATCTTTTGCGGCCGGCATCTCGTCACGCTTTTCCAGACAGACCATCATGACATGGTCAGAACCGGCCCTGAGGGCACTGCCGGCTACATCGATCGCGACGTTTCCGCCGCCGATGACGACTGTCCTGCCTTTGAGGCGGATATTGTGATCCTTGTTGATGCGGCGCAGGAAATCCACACCGGTCTCAACGCCTTCCGCGTCTTCACCGGGCACGCCCGCAAGACGGCCGCCCTGCATGCCGACTGCCAGGAAGAAAGCCTTGTATCCCTGGTCACGCAGATCCTGTATGGTCAGGTCTTTGCCGATATCCACACCGCAGCGGATCTCGACGCCCATCTGACGGATCACGTCGATCTCGGCTTCAATAATATCCTTTTCCAGACGATAGCTCGGGATGCCGTTCATCAGCATGCCGCCCGGACGTTCTTCCTTCTCGAATACCGTTACCGGATAACCGTCACGGCGCAGGAAGTAAGCTGCCGACAGGCCGGCAGGTCCGGCACCGATCACAGCCACCTTGAATTCATCGCCCCACATGCCGCCGTCATGTTTCTCGCATAACGGGACATACCGGTTCTCCGCATGCAGGTCGAGGGAAGAGATGTACTTCTTGATCTCATCGATAGCCAGCGGCTGGTCGATCGTTCCCCTGGTGCACGCGTCTTCACATCTTCTGTTGCATACCGCGCCGCAGATCATCGGGAACGGGTTGTCCTGCTTGATGAGCTTCAGGGCATCTTCATATCTGCCTTCCGCAGCCATCTTGATATATCCCTGTACGGAAAGATGGACCGGACACGCGGTCTTGCATGGTGCCGTGCCGGAGTCGTAACAGTTGATCCTTGCATCCTCGCGGTAATTGTAATTCCATTTGTCAGGGCCCCATTTCTTCGCATCCGGCAGTTCTGTCTTCGGATAGGAGACCTTTGAGCCATCCCTGCGGCAGAGCTTCTGCCCCAGTTTCGCTGCCCCGACCGGACATACTTCCACACACTTGCCGCAGGCAACGCACTTGGCACTGTCCACATGCGCGCGGTATGCGGAAGCCGACATGTTCGGCGTATTGAACAGCTGCGAAGTACGGAGTGCGTTGCAGACACCCGGCGCGCAGTTGCAGATGGCAACGATCTTGTCTTCGCCGTCTATATTCGTGATCTGGTGCACATAGCCGTGACGCTCCGCCCGTTCCAGGATCTCGTAAACTTCTTCCTTGGTAATGTAATGGCCGATGCCCCTGTCATCCATGTATTCCGCCATGTCACCCATGCCGATGCAGTAGTTCCCGCGGATCTCGCCGGAGCCTTCACCGCGCATCGCCTGCTGTTTCCGGCAGGAACACTCGGAAATGCCGAATTTGTCATACATGTCGATCCATCGTGAAAGATGCTCGACCGGTACAGACGTACTCTCATTCGCGATCGCCTTCTCAACAGGGATCGTATGCATGCCGATGCCGGCGCCTCCCGGCGGGACCATCTGCGTAACGCCTGCCAGCGGGAGCTGCGTCATCAGGTTGAAGAATGTCGCCAGCTGCGGATATTCATCCGTCAGCTTGTCCTGCATCATCATGAATTCCGCGCTGCCCGGCACGAAAATCGGGAGCTCATACTGACGGTGATGATCTTCATCCTTCGAACGGTTCTGTTCGATGATGCCGATCCAGCGCAGTCTCTCCACCATCTTCTGTGTCTCCTCCATGGACATCTGGTTCATTTCCGCCAGCTGTTCCAGGGAGTACGGGACTCTCGTCTTTTTGAAATTCAGCAGGAAGCGGACCTGTTCCTTATCCAGGATCATGTCCAGCATCCAGTATTCCGGATCCCGGTTGTTCAGTTTTTTCGTGTATTTCTTCAGATAGCGATCCGTGATCAGGGAAGCCAGCTGCAGCACCAGCTTTTCCTTTTCCGGGTCTTCCGCCTTATAATCGGGATCCTGCCAGTAATCATTCTCATTGATCATCGGATCGCCGATCTTCCAGTCTTTCATTGTTCCCATGATATGTCCTTTCCCAAGATGATACATCTGTTGCGTGTCTGTGTTTTCATTATAGCAGACCGCCATATCAAAAAAAGACAGGCATGTGTCATTTCAGCACATACCCGTCTTTCTTTTCCTTAATGATTTTTTTCTTTACGCCATACTGCACGGCATAGTCCATGCAGGAGCGGACATTCGTCCCCATCCTGGTATACCCCATCATCGCGGCCGTTTTCTTGACCAGCTGTTCATACGGGAGTATTCCTTCAGCGGCGAGCACCGCAGCCGCTGCGTTGGCCATTTCCGCTGTCGGCACCTGCATCACATCGCGGCAGGCAAGATCATCTTTTCCGAAGAGCCGGTAATCGGCGTAGCTGCCTGCGTCTTCCTGCTTTTTCCAGTAGACCGGTCCGGTATATTCCGCCGTACGCGGCAGATCCATGGAATCGAGGATATCCTTCATACATACCTGGACGGAAGAACCTGCTTTCCAGATATCAAACGAATTGATCACCCGTTTGATCAGCAGCCATTCCGTAATGGGTGCTTCTTTCCGTATCACCTGACGAATACGTTTGCGTATTTCCTCTGCCGGCGGTTCTTTCACAAAATCCCTGGAAGATACCGCAGTGAAAGGAAGATCCGCAACCTGATAGGTTTTCTTCTTCATTTTCTGCATGCCTGCTTCCTCCCGCAGTGTGATATATGCCTTGATTATCTCATTTTTCTTTTTCTTCCGCGATCAATTTTTTCAGCCAGTGATAACTCTTTTTCGGAACACGCTTCATATCGCGCAGATCATGGTTGGTGCGGTTGACATACACAACGCCGTAGCGCTTGCGCATATCACCCTGGGAACTCAGGATATCGATCAGACCCCAGCCCAGATAGCCGAGTACTTCCACCCCGTCCGTATCCATCGCTTCCTTCATGGCACGGATGTGATCCTGATGATATCTGATCCGGTAATCATCCTCGATCTCATGCACGCCGTCCCATGTTTCCTGGACGCCGATGCCGTTTTCAATCGGGAATACCGGCAGATGATATTTCTGATAGATCTTGTTCAGTACATCCCGGAATCCGTCCGGATCGATCTGCCAGTTCCA
>CADBPK010000213.1 GCA_902796465.1 uncultured Erysipelotrichaceae bacterium
CTGATCAATACATATATGGCCAAGATCATTGCCAACATCATGGGCAACGCGGCCGGCGGACAGGGTTCTGTTGAATCCGTGCAGGGTACAGTACTCTTTATCGCAGCCATGGTGGAGCTGCCGACCATGTTCGCCTTCTCCAAGATCCTGGAAAAGGTATCCATAAACAAGATCATGATCTTCGCGGCAGTCATGTACAGCGTCAAGCATGTGCTGACATGGATCTGCCCGAATGTTACGATGCTGTACTTCGTCATGGTGCTGCAGATGTTCAGCTATGCCGCCCTCGTACCGGCTGCGGTCTATTTCGCGAATACCTATGTAAATGAGGAAGACCGGAATAAAGGCCAGGCAGTCATGGGAATTACCCTGACATGCGGCTCCCTGCTGGCTTCCCTGCTCGGCGGACAGCTGTTCCAGCACCTCGGTGTATCCAACGTCGTACTGATCGGAGCCATCGCTTCCTGTATCGGAACAGCCCTGATGATCCTCGGAATCAGGCGTCTAGAAGCCGGAAAACTGGAAGAAAACGCAAAAACCGCATCAAATTGATGTGGTTTTTTTTCTGTTTGCGTATAATATAAAACATATATGTCTGCGGAGGTGGCACATGACTGAAGATATTTTATTCTATTGTCTTGACGGCGTCATATTCGTCATGTTTCTGAATATGCTGAGACATTCCAAGGAAGTGGATGTGGAAGTAAAGCCAGGCATGAAGTGGATCGTGTTCGTGGTCTTCGGTGTATTGGCAGTAATCAGCTTCCTGAACTTTGACGGTCCGTTCCGCTGGATCCAGAGCGGCATGCTGCTGCTGTTGGGTGCGATGTACTACCAGATGAAGAGCGGTCTCGGTGTCCGCGGCATCATCATGATGGGAAGCCTGCGGGATTATGAAAAGGCACAGCCGGTGCGCATCTCCAAAAACAACTCCTGCCTTTTTTACAAAAGATGGAGGGGAGAAGCAGTCATGCTGTTTGACCGTGAGCAGCTGGAAGAGATCCGCAGCTATCTGGCGGACAACGGCGTAAAGATCGAAGAGATATAAAATCAGTTTATCGGAGGTTTTGAATATGAGCTACATCAGTGAAAAAATCTGTTCAGAGATTACAGAGATCATAAAGGAAAAATTCGGGATCGAGGCAGAAGAAGGCCTGGTCATGGTGGAAACACCGCGTGATGTGAAGATGGGGGATTATTCCACCAATATCGCTATGCGTCTGGCCAGGACACTGCGCAGAAAACCAAGGGATATCGCGGCGGACCTGCTGGAAGATATTCAGAAGCGGATCCCGGAAGCTTCTTCCGTGGAGATTGCGGGCGGCGGATTCATCAATTTCAGGATCAGCGCGCAGGCACTCAGCACCTGCATCAATCCGATCATTGAAGCAGGCGATGCCTATGGTTCCAACAACAGCGGCAAAGGCAAGAAAGTCCTGGTGGAATGGGTATCTGCCAATCCCACCGGTGACCTGCACTGCGGTCATGCGCGGAATGCCGCATGGGGCGACAGTATATGCCGTCTGATGGAAAAGAGCGGCTATGATGTGCTGCGTGAATTCTATGTCAATGATGCAGGCAACCAGATCCGCATGCTGGGTGAGTCCCTGATATCCCGTTATTTTGAATATTTCGGAAAGGAATATCCGCTTCCGGAAGACGGCTACCACGCAGAAGATGTCAAAGAGATCGCATATGAGATCGCCCGCGAAGACGGTGACAAATGGCTGAATGCCGATCCGGAGGAAA
Organism: uncultured Erysipelotrichaceae bacterium; assembly: GCA_902796465.1. Taxonomy (GTDB): domain Bacteria; phylum Bacillota_I; class Bacilli_A; order Erysipelotrichales; family Erysipelotrichaceae; genus Bulleidia. The sequence goes on from CADBPK010000213.1 coordinate 1,750, forward strand.
GAAGGAACTACTTCATGGAAACCGGAAAGGCAAAAGAACTGAAAAAGATCGAAAAGGATCTCGAGCTCTACCGTGTGCATATGGAATCCTGGTGTCATGAAACATTCTTCTATGCCAATGGCAGGAAACGTATCAACGCATGTCTGGCAAGGATGGAAGAACTCGGACTGCTGTATGAAAAAGACGGCGCCCTGTGGTTTAAGAGCACCGACTACGGCGATGACAAGGACAGGGTACTGCGCAAGAGCGACGGAACACTGTCTTACCTCACACCGGATATTGCCAATCATGTATACAAAGTTGAAAGAGGCTATACGAAACTCGTTGACCTCTGGGGCGCAGACCATCATTCCTATATCACAAGAATGCAGGCAGCCCTGAAGGCGCTCGGTTATCCGGAGGATACATTATCCGTTGATATCATCCAGATGGTGAGAATGGTGGAAGACGGCGTGGAAGTCAAGATGTCCAAGCGTACCGGCAATGCCATTACACTGCGTGAACTGTGCGAGGATGTAGGCGTGGATGCCGCAAGATGGTTCTTCGTATCCAAGGATGTCGCAACACATATGGACTTCGACTTCAAGCTGGCCAAGAAGAAGGACAACAGCAACCCTGTCTACTATGCCCAGTATGCCTATTCCAGAATGCATTCCATCATGGACAACCCGGAGATCCCGCCGCTGCAGGTATGCGAATCATACAAACGTCTGACGGATGAAAAGGAACTCCGCCTGCTGAAGATGATCAGCGAATTCCCGGATGTCACAGCGGATGCGGCACTGGTCAGAAAGCCGAACAAGATCACCGATTATATCATCAGCCTCGTCAAGGAATATCACAGCTATTACAACAGTTCCAAGGTCAACAACCCGGATGATCCGGAACTGACCAACGAAAGACTTGCCCTGACAAAGGCAGTCATGGTCACGCTGAAGAATGCCCTCGATCTGGTCGGTGTATCGGCACCTGAGAGAATGTAAAAAACCTGTTTGAAACAGGTTTTTTTATACGACATATGCTTTTGAAGAGCCGAGGTCCCGGGCCAGCTGCGCATACTTTTCAGCGTATTGTTCATCGGTGGTGAATTCACCGAGGATCTTCCGGTTTTCCTCACGTACGCCGAAGGGACGGTAGCGGATGATCTTGTAGAAACATCTGTCCCCGATGGTTTCTGCCACATAACGGACAGTTTCTTCATTTTCCTGATCCCTGTCCGGGAAGATCAGAGTCCTGACTTCATACAGCTTGTCTGCGGACAGCAGATAGTGCAGGTTTTTGATGACGATATCCCGTTCTGCCCCGGTCAGTTTCCGGTCCCATTCCGGATCAGCTGCCTTGACATCCAGCATGACGCCGTCGCAGTATTCCAGGATGCGCGGATCCTTTTCAAAATCAAACGATCCGTTGGAATCGATCAGGCATGTCTTGCCGATTGCTTTTACTTTCTGAAACAGTTCCAGCATGAACTCGTACCAGATCGTGCATTCCCCGCCGGAACAGGTGATGCCGGAGATATACGGCGCGCTGCGCCGGATCTCCTGCATGACGCCTTCCGGGGTCATCCACTGGATCTTCGGGGAGGAATTGTGAGGGCATACCTGGATGCAGGTATCGCAGTTGACGCATTTTTCCCGGTCCCAGGTGATGCGGTTTTCTTCATCCCGCGAGATCGCGCCGGCAGGGCATTTTGCCATGCATATGCCGCAGTCGATGCACAGGTTGATCGTTTCCGGATTGTGGCAGAACAGGCAGTTGAAGTGGCATCCCTGGAAAAAGACGGACGTCCGGTTGCCGGGTCCGTCCACATTGGAAAATGAAATGATTTTGTTGATGGGTGCCTTAGTCGCCATGTTTCTGGATCCTGCGGTCCAAAGCATGCGCGCCGTCCTGGGCGCCTTTGCCGAATACCGTTACGTTGTTCAGTGACTGTTTTCTCTGATTGAGTTTTTCGATCTCGGATTTCTTGACCAGGTAGCCCGTTACACGGACGACATCATTGTTCTCCAGATAGCCGGAGAAATAACGCAGACCGTTTGCCAGGGAACCCTTGATGATCGGCAGGATCGCTTCCGGGGTGCGGATATAGGTCTCTTCAAACTTGAAGATGTCGCCTGTTCCGGTCGGGAAGTATTTATGGAAGATCTCGTTGACTTCCAGCTGTTCCAGCATGGTCGGTTCAACGCCGATCGGGATCCTGGTGCCCGGGGAATCCTGCATGCCGTCGGTATCGATGCCGACCTGGGCGTGCAGCCTGTATCTGTGATCAAATGCGTCACAGTACGGCGCTTCGTGTTCGGATACTCGTTTTTCAATGGCATCCATGATTTTTACGCCGAGCTGTGTGGCTTCCTTGTTCAAACCGAAACCTTTTTTCTTGTCGGTAATGCCGAGGAGGTTGTTGCAGCACTCGGCAAGACCGACGATACCGAACATGCCGGTGAAGTTTTCCTGTTTTACGAATCCTTCCGTGGACAGGAAGTTGTTCTTGAAGAATGTGGATTCTTCAACGATGAACTTCACGCGCTTGTCCATATATTCCAGCTGGAGGTCGATATACGCAGGCAGTACCCGCTCAAGGAAATCATCTGCGTCTTTCGCGTCCAGGGAGCATTCATACAGCCGCATGCGGGGCAGCGTGAACCCGCCGCCTGCCTTCTTCAGACCGTTGTAGCAGGAGGCAATGGCGTAGTCTTCGCCCCATTCCTTCACGAACATCCTGTGGTTGGCAAAGGACGGTTTGGCTGTCTTCAGCATGCACCGGATGCAGGCCAGCGCAAATTCGTCACTGGTGCGTTCCGGATCATATTTCAGAGTGATATTCGGTACTGCCAGCTGCATCTCTTCCGTCAGTTCCAGGAACATCCTGGCTGTCGGATTGTCTTCCGGTCCGATATCGAAGTGGACAAAGGAATCGGTCAGGACCTTGTCGATCTGCAGGAGGAAGAGCTTCAGTACCTTCTTTGCGAATGCAGGATCTTCCTTTTCAACGAATGGTGTCAGAAGGCTGTCCAGGTCGCCGAGATATACCGGGTATGTGGTAATGGACGGGACATGGGCATAGAAGATCTCCAGGGCATTGACAGCTTCCAGCAGGTCTGTCGGCGGTTCGATGCCGAGGAATGCGCATCCCTTTTCAAACAGCAGGTCATAGTCCGGGCAGATATAGCGCGGACGGTAGGGCATAACGCCTTCGTTGAGGTCGCACAATGCGCCTTTTTTCTTTGCTTCATAATATGCGTCGCTGTAGCGTACCGTATCATCGGTGCTTTCGCCGAGGCGTGCCAGTGCGATCAGTTCCTGACGGTATGTCAGTGTTTCATCCTTGATAATATTGAGTGCTTCGCTCATACGTTGATCCCTCTCTTTTATACCTTAATGTTAATGGATTCCGGTTCCGGTTTACAGTAGTTTGCATCAAAAAAACCGGCATTTCTGCCGGCTTTGGCCTTATATCAGCATCTCTGCCCATTCGCCTTTGCGGAAGCGGCGGGACAGGAGCACGAAGCGGGATACCTGGTCTGCGAGGATACCGATCCAGATACCGACAAGACCAAGCGGGAACACGCCGGTAAGCAGCCATGTAACACCCGTACGGATCAGGGTAACGGAGATCAGTGAGGCGAACAGCGTGTATTTGACATCACCGGCACCGCGCAGGGCACCGCCATAGATGATTTGTGAGATCTGGAACAGGATGATGACCATGATGAACCGGCAGATCATAACACCCATACTGAGAACGTGGTCATCCGTGAAGAACAGGGAGAACAGGTTCCTGCCGAAGAAATACAGGATCACTGCCAGGATACATGAGATCGCAAGACCTGTCCTTTGACACAGGCTGCCGTACTGCTTTGCCTTTTCGATGTTCCTCTCACCCAGGCTACGGCCGATCAGGGCAACGGCTGCGACCTGCATGCCGTCACCGAATGAGAAGCCGAGACTCAGGAAGTTCATGCCTACCTGGTGGGCGGCGAATGCGTCGGTTCCGAGCTTGGCGGCAATGACAGCCGTGTAGACGAAGCCTACACGCATGGCGATATTTTCCAGGAACATATTGGATCCCAGCCGGAAGATCGACTGCATGGCTTCCATGGAAGCACGGATCTTTTCTGTCCGGATAAAGGGAACGCTGAGGTAGCTTTCCTTCGCAAACAGGGAACGTACGCTCATGATGAAGGCAACGACGGTTCCGAGGACAGTGGCGATCGCCGCACCGACCAGACCAAGTTTCGGGAATCCGAGATGACCGCCGATGAGCAGGTAGTTAAACACGATGTTGACGATGCTTGAAGTTACGTTGGTCGTCATGGCGATCCGGGTATTCCCGCTGCCTCTCTGTGCCGCGTTGATGACGAGGGTCAGGACATTGAAGAACATGCCTCCCTGAATAATGCGGAAGTAGGTAACCGCGGCGGCGTGGGTGTCTGCGTTGGATCCGCACAGTTCCATGATCAGATCAGCGCCGAAGACAGATATGCCGGTGACGATCACACATGCGATCAGTGTATAGACGAGGGATGTATACAGAATGCGGTTGGCTTCTTTCTGGTTGCCCTGGCCGCGCCTTCTGGCAACCAGTGCGCTGACTGCGATATTGGGTGCCAGGAAAAACGAGAGAGCGATAAATTTCGGCTGGGTGGTAAGGCCGACAGCCGCGACCGCGTAGGTTCCCAGACTGGCAACCATCATGGTATCGATCATGCCCGCCAGGGACACGAAGAAGCTTTCCAGTACGGCAGGCCATGCCATTTTCAGCGTTTCCGCCAGTAATCCTTTTTCCTTTACTTCCGTTGTTGTCATATCATCCCTCTGTTTCTATTAGCCGGATCAGAGATATTTGCAGTCGCTGATCTTCCGCTTGATTCCGTTGAGCACCACATATCCCTGCGGCGGGTCTTCATGTACGATGTACCTGGACCCGGGCTGTACGGGAGCGTGGCGATGACCGTATTCGGTTTCACATGTCAGGTCCTGTTCTTCAGGCACGATGTGCCCGTCCGAAGATCTGACCGGACGGCGCACTGCTTTCCGCAGGGCGGCCGAGACGATCGAGATCACCGCGATAAAGATGATCCCGAAGGTCAGGACGAACAGGAACCAGAACGATTCCGTAAAAACTCTCATTTCTTAACACTTTCCAGGACGCCTTCCGCGAGTCCTGCGATTCCCTGGATGTCAGACGGGATGATGATCTTTGTGGCGTTGCCGTTGGCGGCTGCCTGGAAGGCTTCCAGACTCTTCAGCTTGATAACGGAATCATCAGCGCCTGCTTCCTTGATGGCTTTGAGACCTTCCGCGGTAGCTTCATGGATCTTGCGGATCGCTTCCGCACGGCCCTCTGCCTCACGGATCTCTTTTTCCTTTTCCGCTTCCGCCGCGAGGATCGTTGCCTGTTTCTTCGCTTCTGCGTTCAGGACTGCGGATTCCTTCTGACCTTCAGCTTCCAGGATCATGGACTGCTTGTGACCTTCAGCCGCGAGGATGGCGGCACGTTTTTCACGTTCAGCCTTCATCTGTTTTTCCATGGCTTCACGGATGGCTGCCGGCGGCTGGATGTTCTTCAGCTCGACACGGTTGACACGGATGCCCCATGCGTCTGTTGCTTCGTCGATGATCGTTAACATCTGTGAGTTGATCGTTTCCCTGGATGTCAGGGTGCCGTCGAGTGTGAGGTCACCGATGATGTTACGCAGTGTTGTGGCCGTCAGGTTTTCCATAGCCATGATCGGGTTTTCCACACCGTATGCGTACAGTTTGGGATCCAGGACTTTGAAGTATACGACGCTGTCGATGGACATCGTGACGTTGTCTTTTGTGATGACCGGCTGCGGTGCGAAGTCTGCGACCTGTTCCTTCAGCAGCACCCTGCGGCTGATGCGGTCGATGATCGGCACCTTGAAATGCAGACCGGCATTCCATGTGGTCAGGAATTCACCGAATCGTTCGATGACATACGCGTTCTCCTGCGGAACGATGTTCAGGCAGGACAGCAGGAAGATCAGTACGATCAGAACGACTGCGATCCAGAAAATGTACTTAAATAACATAATTCCACCTCCGTAATAAGTGATATTCCTATTATATATCAAAACGGGATACGGCTGAAACGGGAATACTTTACGATTGTCAAATGCCCGCAGTTTCACAGCAAATTTCCCTGAAACGTGTTATGATATTGCGCATTGGAGGTTCACAGCTATGAATGAGAATATTATCAGGGCCATTGCCTCGGAACTCAAAGTCGGCATTGACCAGGTAAAAAATACATTATCCCTTCTGGAAGAAGGAAATACGGTCCCGTTCATTGCCCGTTACCGTAAGGAAATGACAAAGGGACTGGATGAAGAACAGATCCTCTTCATCCAGAAACAGTATGACTATCAGAACAAGCTGGCAGAGCGGAAGGAAAGCGTTCTGAAGCTCATCGAGGAACAGGGCAAACTGACGGATGAGATCCGGAAGTCCGTGGCAGAGTGTACAAAGCTTTCCCAGGTCGAGGATATCTACCGCCCGTATATGCAGAAAAAGAAGACCCGTGCTGCCGCGGCGATCAAGAACGGCATGCAGCCGCTGGCTGACTGGATGCTGGGGATGCCGCAGGAAGGCGACCTCATGCAGGAAGCTGAAAAATATGTCAGCGAAACCGTTAAGAATGCGGAAGCTGCCGTACAAGGCGCGAAGGATATCATCGCGGAAGTTGTCAGCGACAACGCCAAGCAGAGATGGGCATTCAAGGATTTCATCACGAATACAGGCGTCATTGAAACAAAATTGAAGAAGGACGCCAAGGATGAAAACCAGGTCTATAAGATGTACTACGAGTACAGCGAGAAGGTAACGCAGATCGCGGATCACAGGATCATGGCGATCGACCGCGCGGAAAAGGAAAAGGTCATCTCCGTTTCATTCGTCTTTGATGAGGAACATCTGCAGGAAGAAGCGCTGAAGAACCTGACGCACGGGAAGGAATCCGTCGTCCTGGATGCGCTCAGGGAAGCTGCCGAAGACGGCTGTTCGAGACTCCTGTTCCCGTCCGTTGAAAGAGAGATCCGCTCTGAACTGAGTGAAAGAGCGCAGACAAAATCCATCGAGATCTTCTCCATGAACCTCGAGAAATTATTACTCCAGCCGCCGCTGAAGGGCAGGATCGTACTCGGGTTTGACCCGGCGTTCCGTACCGGCTGCAAACTTGCAGTCCTGGATGAAACCGGAAAGATGCTGAAGATCGACAAGATCTATCCGCATGCCCCGGTCGGCAAAGTAGAAGAAGCCAGGAAGAAGATGCTGGACCTGATCAAACGATACAATATCGAGATCATCGCGATCGGAAACGGCACCGCTTCCCGTGAAAGCGAGAAGTTCGTGGCCGACCTGATCCGTGACTATCATCTTTCCGTCAGCTATGCGATCGTTTCCGAGGCAGGCGCTTCCGTCTATTCCGCAGGCGATATCGCCAGGGCGGAATTCCCGGATCTGCAGGTCGAGGAAAGAAGCGCCGTGTCCATCGGCAGAAGACTGCTGGACCCGCTGGCAGAGCTGATCAAGATCGATCCGAAATCCATCGGTGTCGGCCAGTATCAGCATGACCTGCCGCAGAAGGCATTATCCGAACGTCTGGATGAAGCGATCATGAAAGCCGTCAACCGTACAGGCTGTGATGTCAATACCGCTTCCCCGGAACTGCTCATGCATATTTCCGGTCTGAACAAGGCAAGCGCGGCGGAGATCGTGAACTACCGCAATGCCAACGGACGTTTTACCAACCGGAACCAGCTGATGAACGTCAAAAAGATGGGTGCGAAGACATTTACCCAGTGCGCCGGCTTTCTGCGTATCGTAGGCGGCGAGGAACCACTGGATGAGACTTCGATCCATCCGGAAAGCTATGAAGCCGCGAAGAAACTGATGGCTGCCTGCGGCATCACCGCACTTGGCCAGGCAGACGCTGAATTCGACCAGGAAAAGACAAAAGATCTGGGCATTGACGCCTATACGCTGAAGGATATCGAAGACGCGATTCGTCAGCCGCTGAGAGACTACCGTGACCAGTTCGAAGGCGCCCTGCTGAAGAGCGACGTGCTGGAGATCAGCGACCTGTCTGTCGGCGACCAGCTGTCCGGCACGGTACGCAACGTCGTCGATTTCGGTGCCTTCATCGATATCGGCCTGCATGAGGACGGTCTTGCGCATATCTCCCATATGTCCATGAAACGGATCAGCCATCCTTCGGAAGTTGTTTCCGTCGGTGATATCGTTACCGTATGGGTCTATGCGGTGGAAGAGGAAAGAGGCCGTGTGCAGCTGAGCCTGCTTCCGCTGGAAAAGCTGCAGGAAAGAGACGCGGCTGTCAAATACAGGAAGAAAAAAGGAAAGAACCAGAACAACAAGCCGAAGAAGAAGGAAGTCACCATGGACGACGCCATGGCAAGACTGATGGAACGTTTCGGAAAGAACTGATGAAACAGAGGGATCCCGCAGGGATCTCTTTTGTTTTTTCCGGGAGGGATTTTCGTGCTACTATTAAATCAGCAGCTTCACCAATCATGAAAAGATAAGCATATGCTGGAAGAAAAGATCCGCTCCGACAGAATGACACTGCGCAGACTGCGTATTGAGGACGCAGAAGCTTTTTCTGCTGTATTCGGGAAGGGGATCGGAAATGAAAAAGCCGAAGAGTATCTTTCCGTATCCATGGAACGGGAAGGCGTTATCATGGTCATCGATACCGGCATGATCATAGGGTTTATCGAGGTGTTCCATATAGAAGCACATGCCGCTGAGATCGGCTACCGCATCATGCCGGAATACCGCAATCAGAAATACGCAAAGGACGCGGTCTTCCTGCTTACAAAATATCTGCATGAACATGAACATATCCGGAAGATCACCGCTAAGACAAGGACAGACAACGAATGGTCTGTCCGGGTCCTGGAACATAACGGCTATGAGCGGATCAGGGAAGAGAACGGACTGCGGTATTATGCCCATTATCTGAAAGAAACCAAAGAGATGGAAACGCATGCGGGAAGTGAAAAGGAGATCATCCTCGCGGGCGGCTGTTTCTGGGGACTTGAACGGGCATTCAGACTGCTTGACGGTGTAAAGCATACCAGTACCGGCTACGCCAACGGGAACACGGAAGCCCCGGTATATGAGGAAGTATGCCGGAATGAAACAGGCTATAAGGAAGCGGTGCGGATCCTGTATGATCCGGATACGCTGTCACTGGATACGATATTGGAAGCTTTCTTCCTCTGCATTGACCCGACGGTGAAAAACCGGCAGGGAAATGATATCGGTACACAGTATCAGACAGGCGTTTACTACACGGACGAAAGCGACAGGGAGAAACTGAAAGCGATCTTTGCGGCAGAAAAGAAAAAATACGAAAACTTTTATACGGAACTGGAACCGCTGAAGAATTTCTGGACAGCGGAGGAATATCATCAGAATTATCTGGAAAAACACCCGGACGGCTACTGCCATATCGCATTTGAAGAAATGGAAAAGATCCGGGCACTGAACAGGAGGAAGTTATGAAACTTCAAGTATTGTTTCCCGACGGAAAACGGGAAGAACTGATCTATGACAGGGCTGTCACAGCTCAGAAGATCATCAGGGACCATGAGGAGCACTGTCCGCATCCGGTATATTTCTGCCGGATCGGAGGGGTGGAGAAGCAGCTGTATGACATGATCGAAGAAGACGCAGAGGTGGAACTTCTGGACATCGTGGACCCGTATGCCAACATGGCTTACCAGTCTTCGCTGATCCTGCTGTATGTCAAGGCAGTGCATGACATACTGGGAAAAGATGTGCCTGTCGCGGTCGCGAATTCCTTAAGCAAAGGCCTGTTCACCACCATCCGCAAAGGCAATCCTTCCGATGAAAAGATCGCCGAGATCGAAAAGCGCATGCATGACCTGGTGATGGAGGATATCCCGTTCGTGCAGAAAAAAATGACGCGGGAGAAAGCGATCCGCTTTTTCCGCGACAACGGGAATTCCTATCTGGTCAGACTGCTGGAAAGCGCGCCGGATATGACGAATGCATATCTCTGTTCGCTCGATGACGAGACAGATATTTCATATACCATCATCCTGCCTTCCACCGGCAAGATCGACCTGTTCCAGCTGCGCCGCTACCGCAACGGCATCCTGCTCAGGTTCCCGCACAGGCTGTATCCGGACCGCGTCCCGCCGTATCAGGAACAGCGTCTGCTGTATGACGCTTTTTCCGAAGAGACGCAGTGGAACAAGATCATGAATGTACACTACGCGGCAGACCTGAATGCCGAGATCGGCGACGGGGAATACAAGGAACTTGTACTGGTCAGTGAAGCCCTGCATGAAAAGAAGATCGCTGAGATCGCCGGCGTGATCGCAAAGGAGAGAAAGCGGATCATCCTGATCGCGGGACCTTCCGCCAGCGGGAAGACGACATTTGCCAAACGGCTCTGCATCCAGCTCCGGGTACGAGGCCTGCGGCCGCTGTATCTCGGAACAGATGACTATTTCCTCAACCGGGACGAGATGATCCCGGATGAGAACGGAAACAAGGATTTCGAATGTCTGGAAGCGGTCAATATCGGTCTGTTCACCGAGCAGATGAACCAGCTGCTTGACGGCAAGAAAGTGGATATCCCGGAGTTTGATTTCATTACCGGCAAAAAGGTATTCGGACGCCGCATCACATCGATCGAAAAATCCCAGCCCATTGTTATTGAGGGCATACACGGGCTGAACCCGCGGCTGACTGAAGGCATCAATGATGATGAAAAATTCAAGATCTATATCAGTCCTCTGACCCAGCTGAATATCGATACGCATCACCGTATCCCGACAACCGACGCGCGCATGATCCGCCGGATCGTGCGGGATCACCGCACCAGGGGCAGGGATGCCGTTACGACGATCACCGGCTGGCCGTCTGTGCGGGCAGGCGAAGAAAAATACATCTTCCCGTTCAACGTAGAGGCAGATGTATTCTTCAACTCACAGTGTCTGTATGAATTATCCGCTTTGAAGCATTACGCAGAGCCGCTTCTGGAGGCGATCCCGCCGGAATCCCCGGCATATCCGGAAGCACAGCGCATGCTGGCGTTCCTGCAGTGCTTTGTGGAAATGACAGATGACAGCATTATCCCGAACCAGTCAATCGTCAGGGAGTTTATCGGCGGCAGTGTCCTCATGAACGAAGAGTGACATAAACGGTTTCAGGATCACGAACCAGAGCACGGCACCGATGACGGCACCGGCAGTATTGTTGATGAGGTCGGTGATGTCCGCGATCCGGGTGCTGAAGAGGAACTGCAGTATCTCGATCGTCAGGGAAAACAGGGCACCGCACAGGACGGTCTTCACAAAGGAAGACTTTGTGACAGCCGGATACAGGATGCCGAAGGGCAAGAACATCAGGATGTTCAGGACGATCTGACGTTTATAGTCACCGCGTTTCAGGATCAGGTCGATATACGGCCTGAGATTGAAACTGTGGCTGTCGGAAAAGGCGTCCGGGATGCGGATGAAAAACGGCATCAGTGTGATATTGCATACAAGAACGATATAAAGAAAAAACAGAAAAGCCGGCAGAACGGTACGCAGACCTCTGTCTTTGTTATTCCGGAAAACACAGAAATAGAATACAGTGCACAATGCGATCAGATCGGGCAGGATTTCCATGCCCACACTATATCACGGTATAGGCGATGTGTCTTTCGCGGGAATGATTAAGATTTGCTGCGAAGAGACGCCGGGAAAACAGAAAAAACAGCTCCGGCACCTGTGATGATGTACTCATTTACATGCGTGTATGTAATCTGTTTCAGAATGTTTAGGGACCGAAAAAAATATTATTGAAATGAAAGCGTTTTCGTATTATTCTAAATACAGAATCATGATTCACCGGAAGGTGTTCATTAAAGAAAAGGAAGGGATTAAATAATGAAAAAAATCACGTTATTCTGCTCTGCAGGCATGTCCACTTCTCTTCTCGTTAACAAAATGAGAGAAGAAGCACAGAAGAAAGGCGCTGACTATGACATCAACGCTTACTCTCTGAACGAATTAGACAAGGGTGCTGATTCTGACTGCATCCTCCTCGGCCCACAGGTTCGTTTCGCTCTCGATAAGGTTAAAAAAGCTTATCCGGACAAGCCGATCGATTTCATCGACATGCGTATCTATGGTCTGATGGACGGCAAAGGCGCAATTGCAATCGCTGAAAAATTAATGGGAGAATAATTCTTCTGAATCAATTAAGACAACAACTTCGGTTGTTGTCTTAATACTTAAAAGATAGTCAAAGAAAAGGAGAATAGAATGTCAAAAGTAGTAACATTATTCTGCGCAGCAGGTATGTCTACCAGCTTGCTCGTCAACAAGATGAAGGAAGCAGCTGCAGCTCAGGGGCTCGACTATGAAATCGCTGCATATTCTTTAGGTGATTTTGACGAGAAAGCACCGTTAGCTGACGTCATCCTTCTTGGACCGCAGGTCCGCTATGCACTCGACAAACTGAAAAAACAGCACCCCGACTATAAGATCAGTGACATTCCGATGAGACTGTACGGCTTAATGGACGGCAAGGGAACAATTGAAATTGCAAAGAAAATGATGGGAGAATAATAATGGAAGGTACAGAATTAGTCGCTTTTAACATTATCGCAAACGTTGGAACAGCTCGTTCCTGCTACATCGGCGCTATCGACGCTGCAGCTGAAGGCAATTACGAAGAAGCTGAAAAGATGATCGAAGAAGGCAAAGAAGCTTTCAACGGCGGACACAACGCTCACCATGACATGCTGACAGCAATGGCAAACGGCGAAAAGATCGAAATGACATTACTGCTCACACACGCAGAAGACCAGCTCATGAGTGCTGAAGCATTCGGAATCCTGGCTGAAAAGTTCGTTGCTTTATACAAGAAGGTAAACGGCTGATTACAGCGTAAAAATGTCTGAGAGCCTGCAGAAATGCGGGCTTTTTTGATTTTCGGACAGATAACTAATATAATCATGGCAAACGGGGGAAGATATGCGTCAGTTTGGTAAGTTTTATCTGGATCAGGAAAAGGATATCATTGTGGAACTGTATATGAAGGATGAAGTTCTTTCGTATGTCCTGCGTACGCCGAATCACCATACCGGCAACCTGATCACCAATCTGGCAAAGCTCTGCCATATGCCGATTTCCTTTGATGAGAACGGGCTGAAGATCGTGGAAGGAACGATACCGTGCTATATCGACGGTTCCAACCGGAAGGTTTATGTTTTCCGCATGGACAACACGAAGGTGGCGAATATCTATCCCGACGGGACAGTGGAAATGAAGGCTTCCGTTCCTTCCATTTCCAAGACGCTGATGAGCCAGACGAAGAACTACCGTCCGGGCATCGAGAAGACTGTGCTGAAGACGTATATCCTGCGGGAATGCAAGTTCAGGACAGACCTCCATACCCATATGAATGCCAATCTGGCACCGGATATCCTGATCGCGCTTGGTATTTTCCATCAGATCCGCTATCCCCTGTATTACGTCAGGAAGCTGGGTCTGAAATATACGGAAAAACAGGGAAAACTGCTGGAGGAAAGACGGAAGAAGGCAGAGGAACAGTTTGCGGATTCCGGACTGACCGGCAAGTACCTGAAGCGGAAGATCGAAGATCATACGTTTATCAACTTTGCGGACCTGATCCTGCACAACCCGGACAACGCGGCATATAATATCCCGCGCATCCGGGCATCCCTGGCAGTATTAAAAGACGGGCAGGCTGTATTTACCAATCTCGAGAAAGTCTACCTGTACCGGTATGTGTTTACCAAGGGAGTACCGTCGGAAGACAGGATCCGCATAACGAAAACAGAAAAAATACCGGATGAAGATATCCGGAATACACTTTTGAAAATGATGGAGGATCATGAGGATCCCCGTTATATGAATAACTCCCTGTTCCAGAACAAACTGCTCTGGATCGCCCGCGGGTATGCGCAGCAGGGCATAGAATATGTCGAGATCTCGGATACGACGCTGGTGAAGAGGGACGCGTCTGTGAAGATGCTCGAAGAGATCCATGAAGTCATGCCGCACATCTATGAGGAAACAGGTGTCATGATTCGTTTCCTGTGCGCGATCCGGCGTATACCGCTGACCATCATCAAGGACCAGGTCACGGCATATGATTACCTGGATGAGAACCTGGCGGTGCTGCATTCTGTCATGATGGACCCGTATGTGGCGGGAAGTGATTTCGTCGGTGAAGAGATGAATGACATCATGGACCTGAAGCCGGTCATCCGCAACATCGTCCGCATGAGCAAAGAAGATCCTTCTTTTGTGATCCGGATCCATGCCGGTGAGAATGACAGTCTGCGGGACAATGTGTACAACAGCGTCATGTGTGTCAAAAAC
>CADBPK010000214.1 GCA_902796465.1 uncultured Erysipelotrichaceae bacterium
TCCTATCTGTTTGACAATATCCTCACACCGGAACTCTGGTCTTCTGTCTTCAATGTTCTTTTCGGCATCAGCTCATTGATCGGTTCCGTGATCCTGAGCTCGCGTGAAACAGAAAAAAATATCGGCAGAAAAACGGCCTTCAGGGTATGTGATATGGCAGGACTCATGATCATGCTGTCCGCAGCTTACTGGTTTCTGATTGCGCGGAACAGTTCATTGAACCTGTTTCTGATCCTGTTCTGCCTGGCTATCTGTCTGACCGGATTTCTTCTCGCTTTTGTCAATATTCCTCTCAACACTACGCTGATGCGTGTTGTGGACAGGAATATGCTCAGCAAGGTCAGCGGCATCATCAGTGTGCTTTCACAGGGACTTACACCGATCGCCTCCGTCCTTGCGGGAGTGATCCTGCAGTGGTCCGGCAGTGCTGTCCTGCTTATGGCATGCTCTCTCGGGCTCGCTGTATCAGCGCTTTCACTGTTATTTAACAAAGATATCAGGACGATCTGAAAAAAGCCTCCGCGGAGGCTTTTCATGTTCAGTAGATTTCCGGATAGAGGTATTTCAGGAATACCGGGACGATCGTTTCCCAGGTTGCTTCGCAATGCATGCCGTCAACGACGATATGCGGATAGGTCCTGCATCCCTGTTCGCTGAAGGCATGATTCATCTCCAGCATCAGGGCGACGTTCAGGACCATGAATTCCCGGTTGTCGGTTTCCTTTGATCCGAAGTCCATATAGATCCGGGTATCGGGATCCAGTCTGCTTTCCCGGATCAGTTTCAGCAGCGGTTCTGCGCAGTAGTATGCGGCAGAGGAGACACACGCAGCCTTGCCGTATACATCGTTGTATTTCGCGATCATGTATTCTGACATCAGCCCGCCCATGCTGGAGCCGCCGATGCCCACGTGCTTTCTGCTTTTGTATATGCGGTAGCGCTTTTCGCATTCCTGTTTCAGGACAGTCGCAAACCAGTGTGCCGTGATCTCGCCTTCGGATGTGATCGTGCTTCCCAGCATGGTCTTTTTTTCAGAAGGAAAGGGACAGTATTCATCCATGCGCTTGTCGCCTGTGTGGTTGCAGTCCTGGCCGATCACGACAAGATCCAGCTGGTTTTTATCCAGATAATCCTTTATGCCCCAGCACTTCCCGTATGTCGCAGTTTCATCATCAAACAGGTTGTGTCCGTCAAACATGTACAGAACGGGGTATTTTTTCTTTGTCCGGAAATAACTGTCCGGCAGATAAACATAAATGGTGCGCGGTGACTCCCCGAGCGGGGCAATATCCAGTGTGAATGTTTCAACTTTTCCCATATCTCAGCCCATCCACTTGATCTTGCTTTCGGTACCGTTTTTGATCCTTTCAATATTGGATCTGTGGCGGTAAATAATGAAAACTGCGAGCAGGATCGTTGACGCCGGTACGGCGAACGGTACCTTATGGAACAGGAACTGGACCAGGGTGACCAGGGCTTCCGCAGAAACGGATGTCATGGAGGAAACGCTGACCATCTTTGTCATATACAGGACCGCGAAGAACACGATCACCGGGAACAGGAAATTCCAGAACCAGCTGTGCGTGATCAGCAGGGCAATACTCAGGAAGAAACCATATGTCGTAGCGACTGCCTTGCCGCCGCGGAACTGGGCGAAGACCGGAAAGCAGTGACCGGCACAGCATGCGAGACCTGCCAGGATCGTTGCCTGCGGCGCGATGGCATTCGCCACCAGCATGGAAAGCAGAGCCTTTACCGCATCCAGCACGGTAACGATGACAGCCACAGGACGGCCGAGGACACGGCCGGCATTGGTGGCACCGGTATTTCCGCTTCCTTCATTCCGGATGTCTTTATGGTAGAATACTTTGCCGATTACCAGACCCCAGGGGACAGAGCCAAATAAATAACTGATTATAATCGCAAGAACAGTTTTCATAGCAATACACTCCCGTATCATACGATACGTTTTTATTCTAACACTACGCAAACAGAATAGTAAGAAAGGTTCGTGAAAACAGCAGAGACATAATGGTTTTGCAATGCGCGGAAAATATGCTACGATACTTCTCAAACAGGGAGGAATACGGTATGAAGCAAATACAGATGAATATGCCGCTCGTAGAGATGGACGGCGATGAGATGACCAGGATCCTCTGGCAGATGATCAAGGATGAACTTCTTTTGCCGTTTATTGATCTGAAAACGGAATACTACGACCTCGGGCTGGAACACCGTGATGAGACTGATGATGCGGTTACAACAGAAGCCGCGGAAGCGATCCGGAAATACGGTGTCGGTGTCAAATGCGCAACGATCACGCCTAATCTGGCCAGGATGGAGGAATACAAACTTAAGAAGCTGTATAAGAGTCCCAACGCTACGATCAGGGCAATTCTGGATGGTACGGTATTCCGTACACCGATCCTGGTGAAAGGCATCAGGCCTTGTGTTTCCAACTGGAAAAAACCCGTAACGATCGCGCGTCACGCGTACGGGGATGTTTATAAAAACACGGAAATGCGCATCGCGGATAAGGGCTGTGCGAAACTTGTTTTTGAAAAAGAAGACGGGACAAAGAGCGAAGAGACGATCTTTCAGTTTGAAGGTCCGGGCATCGTGCAGGGCATGTACAATCTGGATTCGTCTATTACCGGATTTGCCAGAAGCTGCTTTGCCTATGCGCTGGATCAGAAGAAAGACCTCTGGTTTGCTTCAAAGGATACCATTTCCAAAATATATGACGGTCAGTTCAAGGAGATCTTCCAGAAAGTTTATGACGAAGAATACCGGGAACAGTTTGAAGCGGCAGGAATCACGTATTTCTATACACTGATCGACGACGCTGTTGCAAGGATCATGAAATCCGAAGGCGGCATGATCTGGGCCTGCAAGAACTATGACGGAGATGTCTTCTCAGATATGCTGAGCTCGGCATTCGGCTCCCTTGCAATGATGACTTCCGTTCTTGTATCACCGGAAGGCTTCTATGAATACGAGGCGGCGCACGGAACCGTACAGAGACATTATTACAAGCATCTGGCAGGAGAAGAAACCAGCACCAATTCCGTAGCGACGATCTTCGCATGGAGCGGCGCTCTGAGAAAACGCGGCGAACTGGATGGGAATGAAGACCTCTGCCGGTTTGCGGATGCGCTGGAAGCGGCTGTGATCCGGACGATTGAAGGCGGAACGATGACCGGCGACCTGGTGCGCATCACGGAACTGAAGGATGTCACAAAAGTAAACAGTCTGGAATTCATTCAGGCTGTCCGGAAAGAACTGGAATCTGCACTGTAAGAAAAAATGGAGATCGATCTCCATTTTTTATACGAATTCCTCAAAGATAACGATATCGCCGTCATGGACCAGCTCAAGCATGATCTCCTCGCCAGGCGCGAGATGACCGACCCAGTTGCGCTGCCCGTCGTTTTTCATCGGCAGAAGGACGATCTGGACCTCGCCGGCATAGTTGGGGTACGATTCATTGACCATGACGATATCACCGGGCTGAAAAAAGTCTCCATCACATGGTCTTTCAGGGATCCGTTTTCCGTGGTAAATGAAGCGCGGTCCGCGGCTCCGCCACATCCATTCGGAACTGTCGCCGAAGTCCATGTGCGGGAAGAAATCCAGGACGATCTCCTTTTCGATGGCAGATGCTTCTTTGTCAAAGATGACCTTCAGCTTCTTCTGGGGTATGCCGTCGATGGAAAAGGAAGTTCCGAATGATTCCATGACTTTGATCATCGGATTATCCGGCTCCATTTTTTTCGTTTCAAGTGCTTTTTCCAGTGCTCTGAATTCTTCTTCTGACGCATAGGCATTTCCGATCAGGATATCTGTCACATCGCCTGTTGCCAGCTGGATGCGCATCTGCAGATCGGCCGGCAGGTCACGGAGTTTTTCTACGGTTGGCAGGCCGTTTACGGCATTCCAAACACCATGCGTATTTTCTGCATGGGAAGAAATGAAAGCGCCGACCCGGACACCGGCTTTGCGCAGTTCATGATTGACAGCCAGGAAACGGTCCCAGCGGAATCCGGTATATCTCTGCGGATAAAAGTTATGGCAGAACAGCAGGCGCTCTTTGTCAACACCGAGATCCAGCAGTTCCTGTATCTCCTGAAGGGATTTGGAACTGGCATTGAATTCTATTTTGATGCCATAGGGGTTTTTCAGAAGTACTGCATCCTTTTCCGTCCCGAATGACATATCCATGCGGACAATATCACAGCCGATCTCATGGAACACGGAAAGGTCGTCATACTCTGCGCCCATGCGCCTGAAACAGCCGGGATTGACATCCAGGGATACTTCGAGACCGTAAGTATGCGCGCTTTCGATCATGTCGCGGAACAGATCCAGTACTTCTTCCTTTGTGCCTTCAACGGAAAACATGCTGGAGAAAACACGCGTGCATCCATAGCGGGAAGCAAGGGCAAAATACTGCTTGATCTCGGACATAGGACGGATGTCGGGATAGACGGAAATACCAAGTACAGGCTTCATGTGATCACCTCTTTCTGTTTCCATTATACAGGGCTGCACACGGAACGGATACAGTCAGTGTTTCCTTCCGATTAAGGCAAAAAATACACGGTTTTTTGATATAATATGAAACAGTAAAGTCAGGAGAAATGAATGGCAAAAAACAAGTATACAGAGGAAAGCATTCAGATACTGGAAGGATTGGAAGCAGTCCGGAAACGTCCGGGCATGTATATAGGTTCCACCGATATCCACGGTCTGCATCATCTGATCTGGGAGATCGTAGACAACTCCATCGATGAGGCGCTGAACGGATACGGGAAAAAGATCACGATCACTCTGCAGAATGACGGAAGCGTCACGGTACAGGACGAAGGCAGAGGCATGCCTACCGGCATGCATGCCAGCGGCGTCAATACACTGCAGGTCATTTTTACGGTTCTGCATGCCGGCGGAAAATTCACTTCCGAAGGCGGCTACAAGACAGCCGGCGGTCTCCATGGCGTCGGCGCTTCGGTCGTCAACGCGCTTAGTGAATGGCTGGAAGCGGAAGTTGCGCATGACGGCCAGCTGGTCAGAATGCGTTTTGAAAACGGCGGGAAGAAGATCGGCAAACTGGAGAATCTCGGCAAGACGAACCGCACCGGTTCCAAAGTTACATTCAAGCCGGACAGAAAGATCTTTTCCACAACAGAATTCAAATTTGATACGGTCTGTGAGAGAGCCCGTGAAGAAGCGTTCCTTTTAAGCGGGATCGCGATGGAAGTCATTGACCGCAGGGGAAAGAAAAACGAAACGGAAGTATTCTGTTATGAAGACGGTCTCACAGCTTACCTGAATTATCTTTCGGAAGACCGCCGTCCTCTGACGACACCGGTCAAGTTTTCCGGTGATGTCGGCGGCATCCATGTGGATACGGCATTCCAGTATACGGATGACTATCAGGAAAATACGTACAGCTTCGTTAACCTGGTCAGGACGCCTGTCGGCGGTTCGCATGAAGTCGGCTACCGTTCCGCGTTTACGAAAGCCGTCAATGATTACGCGAGAAAATACGGCCTGCTTAAGGACAAGGACAAAAACCTGGAAGGCAGCGATGTCCGTGAAGGACTTACCAGCATCATCAGCGTTACTATCCCCGAAAACCTGCTTCAGTTTGAAGGACAGACAAAGGGAAAACTCGGAACACCGGAAGCCAAGCCGGCAGTGGAATCCGTCGTATCGGACCAGCTTTCATTCTGGCTCGAGGAAAACAGGACCCAGTCAGACACACTGATCCGGAAAATGCAGAAAGCCCAGCAGGCAAGGGACGCGGCGAGAAAAGCAAGAGATGAGGCAAGAAGGGGCAAGCGTGCAGGAAAGAGCGAAAAAGTATTGTCAGGCAAGCTTTCACCAGCCCAGTCGAAGGACTCCCGCATCAAGGAACTCTTCCTCGTCGAGGGTGATTCTGCCGGCGGCAGTGCCAAGCAGGGAAGAGATTCCCAGTATCAGGCGATCCTGCCGTTAAGGGGAAAAGTGCTGAATACGGAAAAGAGCTCACTCGCGGAAATTGAAAAGAACGAAGAACTGAATACACTGATCTATGCGCTCGGCGCCGGGGTCGGGGCAAACTTTGATGTGAGCGAATCCAATTACGGCAAAGTGATCATCATGACCGATGCGGATGACGACGGATCACATATCCAGATCCTTCTGCTTACCTTCTTCTACCGGTATATGCGTCCGCTGGTGGAAAACGGAATGGTATATATTGCGCTGCCGCCTCTGTACAAAGTTACAAAGGGAAAAACATCGCAGTACTGCTATACCGATGATGAACTTGACTCCCTGCGTAAAAAGATGGGGAAAGTGGAAATCCAGAGATATAAAGGACTTGGTGAAATGAACGCTTCGCAGCTCTGGGAAACCACCATGGATCCCGAGCACCGCACATTGATACAGGTGGGCATCGAGGACGGCGTGGCTGCCGAAAAACGTGTGTCCGTACTGATGGGCGATAAAGCGGAAAAACGCAGAAGATGGATCGAAGAGAATATTTCCTTTACATTGGAAGATGATTTTAAGGTGGGGGATTAATGGCAAGAAAGAAAGATTTTGAAGATAAGACGGTCATTGTTCCCGCATTGCTGGAAGATATCATGTCCGACCGTTTCGGAAGATATGCAAAATACATCATTCAGGAAAGAGCTCTGCCGGATGCGCGAGACGGCCTGAAACCTGTACAGAGACGCATTCTGTATGCCATGTACCATGACGGGAATACGTGGGATCATCCATACCGGAAATCCGCCAAGACAGTAGGTCTTGTCATCGGTAATTATCATCCGCACGGCGACAGTTCCGTCTATGATGCCATGGTGCGTATGTCGCAGGACTGGAAAGTACGTCTGCCGCTGATCGACATGCACGGAAACAACGGCTCGATCGACGATGATCCGGCTGCGGCCATGCGATATACGGAAGTACGTCTGGCAAAAGTAACACAGGTCATGGAAGATGACCTCGATAAGAATACTGTTGAGATGACACCCAACTTCGATGATACGGAAAATGAACCGACCGTTCTGCCGGTTCCTTTTCCCGTTATGCTGGTCAACGGCGCAACAGGCATCGCGGCCGGTTACGCAACCAACATGCCGCCGCATAACCTGAATGAAGTCGTTGATGCGGCTGTATACCGCATTCATAATCCGTCATGTTCTTTAACGGATATCATGGATATCATGCCCGGTCCGGATTTCCCGACCGGCGGCATCGTCCAGGGAGAAGACGGCATCCGTTCCGCCTTCGAAACAGGAAAAGGCAGGATCGTTGTCCGGGCGAAATGCGAGATCAAAGATGCCCGCAGCATCCAGCAGATCATCATTACCGAGATCCCGTATGAGATCGTCAAATCGAAACTGGTCAAGGAAATGGACGAGATCCGTATTTCAAAGGCGATCGACGGTGTGCTGGATGTCCGCGACAGTTCTGACAGGAACGGTCTGCGCATCGTGGTGGATGTCAAAAAAGACGCCGATGCGAATATGATCCTGAACTATTTCTACAAGAATACAAACCTGCAGACATACTACAGCTACAACAATGTGGCGATCATTGATAAAACACCTGTCCAGGTAGGCCTGCTCGGTCTTCTGGATGCGTTTATCGATTTCCGCAAGGAAGTCGTGCTGCGCAGATCCCGCTATGAACTGGACAAGATGGAAGCGAGATGCCATGTCATCGAAGGCCTGATGAAGGCTGTTTCCATTCTTGACGACATCATCCGCATCATCCGTGCCAGCAAGGACAAAGGGGATGCGAAAAAGAATCTCATGCGCGAGTTCCACTTTGATGAACCGCAGGCGGAAGCGATCGTTTCCCTGCGTCTGTATCGTCTGACCAACACGGATATTTTCGAGCTGCGCCAGGAATTCGCGGAACTCGTAAACAAGATCGAAGAAACCAGGGGCATCATTGAAAACGAAGCGATGCTGAAGGCAGTCATTGTGAAGGAACTGCGGGAAGTCAAAAAGAACTTCGGCAGTGAAAGAAGAACAAAGATCGAAAGTGAAGTATCGGAA
>CADBPK010000215.1 GCA_902796465.1 uncultured Erysipelotrichaceae bacterium
AACGATTGCACGTCCCCAAGCACCGGACTCAGTTGTTACTTCTGCTTCTACCGTCGGGTTACCGCGGGAGTCGATTACTTCGCGAGCTTTTACTTGAGCAATTGGATCTACATAATTAGGCATCTTTATCATTTCCTCCTTGATTACCTATAACTATAAGTGTATTCCTTGCGGAATATTATTTTGTAGCGTCGATGATTTCCTTGAAGGAATCAACTTTCAGGGATGCACCGCCGATTAATGCGCCGTCGATATCCGGGCAAGCCATGTATTCAGCAATGTTTGTCGGCTTAACAGATCCGCCGTACTGAATGCGTACTGCTTCTGCAGTTGCTTCATCATAGAGAGCTTTGACATTGTCACGAACGCACTTGCAGCAGTCTTCTGCGATTTCCTTGGTTGCGCTCTTGCCTGTTCCGATAGCCCAGATTGGTTCATACGCGATAACGATCTTTGCGACTTCTTCAGCTGTCAGTCCTGCCAGACTGCCTTCGAGCTGAGATTTGATCACATTTGCTGTTTCGCCTGCATCATACTGAGCTTCTGTTTCACCGATACAGAGAATCGGAATAATGTTGTCAGCCAGCAGTCTCTTTGCTTTTGCTGCGCAGGCCGCATCTGTTTCCGCATAGTATGTACGTCTTTCACTGTGTCCGATAATGCAGTAAGTAATACCTACTTCTTTCAGCATCGGAACACTGACTTCGCCTGTGTACGCACCGGAATCCTTTTCGTTGCAGTTTTCAGCAGCGATCAGAAGATTCTTTGCATTTTTGACACATACATCCAGATCAACATAAGGAGCGCCGATGCCATAATCAGCAGCTTCTTCACCAGTAAGAACTTCTTCGATTCCCTTCATGAATTCATAAGCTTCAGAAGGTGTTTTGTTCATTTTCCAGTTTCCAAAAATTACAGGTTTTCTTGCCATGTTTAATTATTTCTCAGGGATAACAGTAATTCCCGGGAGCTCCTTTCCTTCCATAAATTCGAGAGATGCGCCGCCGCCGGTCGAAATATGACTGAATTTTTCAGCGAAGCCAAGGTTCTTAGCTGCACTTGCGCTGTCGCCGCCGCCGATAATTGTTGTAGCACCGTCCAGTTCAGCGAGTGCTTTGCAGATCTCGATCGTACCCTTAGCAAATCTCGGATCTTCAAATACGCCCATCGGACCGTTCCAGAATACTGTCTTAGCGCCCTCAAGCTGTTTCTTGAATAATTCAATAGTTTCAGGACCAATATCCAGACCCATGAATCCTTCCGGAATCTCGCCGGCTTTTACGACTTTGATTTCTGTCGGATTTGAGAAGTCATTTGCTACAACACTGTCTACAGGCAGATACAGTTTGCCTTCGCCCTTAGCGAGGAATTCCTTAGCCAGTTCGATTCTGTCAGCTTCCAGTAAGGATGTGCCGATTTCGCCGCCCTGTGCCTTGGAGAATGTATAAGCCATGCCGCCGCCGATGATAACTTTATCAGCGATCTTGAGCAGGTTTTCGATAACTGCGATCTTGTCGGAGACCTTTGCACCGCCGAGGATAGCGACCAGAGGTCTTTCTGGATTATTTAATGCTTTGCCCAGTACATTGACTTCCTTTTCAACCAGGAAACCAAGTGCACTCGGCAGATGGGAAGCGATACCAGCTGTGGAAGCGTGTGCTCTGTGAACAGAACCGAATGCGTCTTCTACAAACAGGTCGCCCAGGCTTGCCCAGTATGCGCCGAGTTCCGGATCATTCTTGGATTCGCCCTTTTCATAACGTGTGTTCTGCATCAGAACGATAGAGCCGTCTTCCTGTGCCTTAACAGCAGCTTCAAGCTCTTCGCCTCTTGTTGCATTTACGAACTTGACAGGTGCACTCTGCAGTTTGGCCAGACAGTCAGCGACGATGGACATATCATTCTTTGCTTTGTCCTCTTCTGTCTTAACCTTGCCTAAGTGGCTTAAGAGAAGAACTTTTGCGCCATGCTCTGTCAGGTAATTGATTGTCGGCAATGCCGCGCGGACACGGTTGTCATCTGTGATGACTCCATTTTTGTGAGGTACGTTAAAATCAACACGAACGATCACGTGTTTGCCCTTAACGTCCAGGTCCTTTACAGTAACTTTAGACATTGAATTATTATCCTCCTTGTTTTCTTAAATATTATATCATTCACGATTTCTGTTGAAAATGAGATTGTCTGAATTTCACGAAATATCCTCACAAATCGCCATGCTTTCATGTCATTTACAGACCTTTATATCCGGCAGAAGAATTTCATTTTGAGGATGAAAAAAGGAGCCATGAATGAATGACTCCTTTTTGAATCAAAATCAGATTACTGATCCGGCCAGTTGCAGATCGTGTAGTAGAGCTCTTCGTAAATGCCTGCACTTGCTTCCCAGGAAACATCTTTGTTCATGGCATTCTTGACTAAGCCCTTCCAGCCCGGTTTATTGTTGTAATACTGCTCTGTAGCCCAACGCAGCGTATAAACCATGTCATCCGCATTGACTGCCCAGAAGCTGAAGCCTGTTCCTTCACCGGTGTACTGGTTGAACGGCTGTACAGTATCTTTCAGACCGCCTGTTTCACGGACGAGCGGCAGTGAGCCGTAACGCATTGCGTTCAGCTGACCGATTCCGCATGGTTCGTATAAGGAAGGCATCAGGAAGAGGTCGCAGCCGGCATAGATGCGGTGTGCCAGTTCTTCGTTGTATCCGCAGTAGAATACTGCCTTGCCCTTATATTCGCTTTCCATCCACTTGAATGCATTTTCAGCGTTTGTTTCACCTGTGCCGAGGACGACAAACTGTACATCGAGACCAAGGATTTCCTGCAGTCTGTCTGTAATCAGATAGATGCCCTTCTGATTTGTCAGTCTGGACACGAGACCGATCATCATGACATCTTCATTCTGTTCAAGACCGAGTTCTTCCTGCAGAGCTTTCTTGTTGGCTTTCTTACCGGACTGATAGTTTCTGACGGTATAGTTCTTTGCCAGCAGCGGGTCTGTCTTCGGATCCCAGGTAACAGTATCGATACCGTTAACGATGCCCCAGAGGTCTTCACGACGGTAACGCAGGACAGCGTCCATCTTTTCGCCGTATGTTTCTGTCAGGATCTCATTTGCGTATGTCGGGGAAACGGTCGTGATCTTGTCTGCGTATACGATACCGGCTTTCATGAAGCTGATGCCGCTGTCGAACTTGATCGAACCATTGTCGAAATAGCTGTAGTCGAGACCCAGGCAGCTCGGCATCATGTCAACACCGAAGTTGCCCTGGAATGCGAGGTTATGGATCGTGTATACATGCTTGATCTGCTGATAGCGATAATCATCCGCGTAGCATGCATGTGCCATCAGCGGTATCATGCCGGTCTGCCAGTCATTGGAGTGAATGATATTCGGCCACCAGTCGATGAAGTAGATCATGTCCAGAACTGCGCGCTGGAAGAAAGCAAATCTTTCTCCGTCGTCATCATATCCATACAATGAATCTCTCTCAAAATAATACTGGTGCTCGATAAAGTAATATACTACTCCGTCAACCGTTTTTGTGTAGTATGTAGCCGGCTGATCGATCCAGCCTGAATGAACCTGGATCGTCCCGATTCTTTCCAGCTGATCATAGAACTTTTCGATTACTTTTTTATACAGAGGAATTACCACACGGACATCATGGCCTCTCTTGGCGAGTGCTTTCGGAAGTGCACCGACAACATCCGCCAGACCACCTGTTTTGATGAACGGCAGCGCTTCTCCTGCTACGAATAATACAGATCTGGACATTGTTATTCTCCTCTATCTAAATCAAATGCGGTCTCTTCTCTTAACGTAAACCGGTTCTTCCGCAGTTCCCTTGAGTTCCTTGACGTGATGGATGATTGCGTACTTGTCTACAACGACATGGTCCAGTTTTACCTTATCGCCGATATATGCGCCGGAGAGCAGGATGGAATCCTTGATGACAGCGCCTTTGCCGATCGTGACATTTCTTCCGATCACGCAGTTTTCAACTGTTCCGTGAATGACAGCACCGTTGGAAACAACAGAACCTGTGACTTTGGAACCGGCCGCATAAGTTGTCGGGTTGGAGTCGTTTGTCTGTGTGTAGATCGGCCAGCCCGGCTTGAACAGTCCGTTCGCAACGCTTCTGTCACGCAGTTCCATGCTGATCTTGAAGTACTGCTCGAGTGAGTTGATGCATCTTACATAGCCTCTGACAAGATAGCCCTTGATGAAGAGATCGTTGACAGAGTCCTTGAGGATATCCTTGAACCAGTACAGGGAAGATGTAGCTGCTGCCTTTTCGATCAGTTCGATGAACAGTTTCTTGGACAGAACATATGCTTCCATGGAAACGGCTTTGGACTTTGTATTGCCGCGGTTCTTGTCGAATGCAGTGACGCGTTTTTCCTTGTCGAGTGTGAGAACATCACAGCCGAGGAAACTGTCTTTTGCGTCAGTTGTGTTTGTGTACAGAACTGTTACGTCTGCACCGGATTCAATGTGTGCATCCAGCACCTGGCTGTAATCCAGGCTGTACAGGAAGTAACTCGGAGCTACTACAACATACGGATTCTTATCTTCTTCGATATACTGCATGTTCAGCATGTAGTTTGCGATGTCATGGTTGTATACCGGTGAAGAGAAACTCTTCTCACCATAGAGAATGCGGAGTTTGCCGCGCTTGGAGTTGATATTATACTGTGTGCCTGTACCGAGATGTTCGATCAGGTTGCGCGGTTTTTCCTTGCAGTATACATGGACATTGTCAATGCCGGAGTTCGTCATGTTGCTGAGAACAAAGTCGATGACACGATAACGTCCCATGAATGACATTGCCGGAACCGGTCTGTAATCATCGAGTCCGCCAACATTCGCTGTGTTATCTTCAAAACTGATAATTCCTAAAGCTTTCATCGTCTTTCCCCTTCCTACTCTGTTACCTTTTTGGCAACGAGTTCGATATTCTCGCTGTCAGCCGAACCGACGACCGCATTGGCTCCGATTTCTGTATCGTTTGCGACGATGCAGCGTGTAACCTTTGCGCCTTCACCGATCTTGGCACCCGGCATAATGACAGAGTCGATAACCTGTGCACCTTTGCCGATCTGGCAGTTTGTACCCAGGACGGAATTCTTGACCGATCCGAGAACAACGCTTCCCTGTGTGATATAGCAGTTGTCGATCTTTGCTTCTTCACCGATATACTGCGGCAGGGCGTTTACGTTTTCGGTATAGATTCTCCATGTCGGATCTGCGAGATCCAGCTCGTTGTTGTGTTCGAGCAGATCCATGTTGGATTCCCAAAGGCTGTCAACAGTTCCTACATCCTTCCAGTAACCCTTGAAACGGTAAGCAGCGAGTTTCTTCTTATCATTCAGATATGCAGGAATGATATCCTTACCGAAGTCATGGGAAGAATCCGGATTCTTGTCGTCAGCTACCAGATATTTACGCAGTGTTTTGTATGTGAAGATGTAAATACCCATGGAAGCCAGATTGCTCTTCGGATGTGCCGGTTTTTCTTCGAATTCATAGATGATGTCATTTTCATCACAGTTCATGATTCCAAAACGGGTAGCTTCCTTCAAAGAAACCTGGAGTACTGCAATCGTTGCATCAGCTTTCTGTTCCTGATGATATTTCAGCATCTTGTCATAGTTCATCTTATAGATGTGGTCACCGGAAAGGATCAGTACATATTCCGGATTGATGCTGTCCAGGAAATCGATATTCTGTGTGATCGCGTCTGCTGTGCCGCGGTATACTTCGAGACCTGTCTTGTCCTTTTCACGCGGTGTCAGCACGTAAACTCCGCCATCGTTTGTGTCAAGACCCCAGAACTGATCTTTTGCGACATATGCATTTAACAGAACAGATTCATACTGAGTCAGAACGCCGACTGTGGAAATGCCGGAGTTAGCACAGTTGCTGAGTGGGAAGTCGATAATACGGTATTTGCCACCGAAGTGAACAGCCGGCTTAGCGACTTTTTTGGTCAAGTCAAAGAGACGGGAACCTCTTCCGCCTGCAAGGATCATGGCCGCCATAGTGTTAGCTCTCATTATAATTGCCTCCTGAAATAAATGAATACGCTTTCATTATAACATAGTGCCTATCGATGTATATCAAAACTTCCGTTTTTCAGTCCG
>CADBPK010000216.1 GCA_902796465.1 uncultured Erysipelotrichaceae bacterium
CTGATCAGTATTTCCTGCAAGTCCGGGGATTTTGATTCCAAGGATCTGTATGAGGTAAAGGTTAATGCGGATAAATTCGGTGGTACGCGAAGTCTTGCTGTTCTGGCAGATGACGCGGAGATTGATGTCCCGGGCCTTGAACAGAAGGCGCTTGAGCTCAATGTCCTGCTGATCCTGTACCGCGATATCCGTGCCGGCCGTACCGCGGAGATGATTCTCAGAAATCTCTGAATATGAAAAAGAAAAGAAGAAGGCTCAAGAAAAATGTAAAGCGGATTCTGATGATAATTCCTGCCCTCATAGCTGCGGGAATTATCATTTTCGCTCTTGTCAGAAACAGCATGCAGGAACCGCCTGACAATACGGCCGAGGAAGCCGGTGACATCATGAAGCGGTGCGGTTATACGAAACGGACTGTTACGACATATTCCCCGGCAGACAGATCTGTCTATGCCTCTGAAGGCTTTGTCACGGAAGACGAACTGATCGAAGCTTCCGTTGAAAGAAAGACAGTTGATGAATATGACGCCGACGGGAACCTGATCCGCCAGACCTACTATCAGGACAATGCATTTGTCAAGACGGAGACAACGGAATACCGGGACGGAAACCCGGTGCGCCGGGAGATCCGCGATGAAAAAGACCGGCTGATCCGCTACAGCGTCGTGCAGGAAGATGAAGTCAACCATGAGATGGTCTGGTATCTGTATACCCCGGAAGATGAACTCATCGGCATCAGTGAAGTGTATGATGAAAAGGGAAACCTTGCGGAGTCATTTGCTTTTGACAGCGATGATGTAAAGCTGTATGAGACTTTGTATCAGTATTCGGAAAAGAACGAACTGACCGGCATGACGACATGGATCGGCGGGAAACTGGTCGGTACGCAGACATTCCTGTACAATAAAGGCAGACAGACGGAAAGCATATATACAGGGGAAGACGGAACGTATTACCGGCATGTTTTTGAGTATAAGAGCGGCCATCTGAATTATTCCAGGCAGTATGACCGGAACGGCAGGGAGATCACCAATGACCGTTACACGTATGATAAAAACGGCCTCCTGCTCAAAGACGCCGTTTTCAAATCCAATAAATATATACAGCTGGTTCTGTACAGCTATGAATGATAAGATGCGGCAGGCATCTTTTTTCAGCTGACGCGGATATCACCGGATATTGTTGCGAGATTCACATCACCGGAACCCAGACCGATGATCTTTTTCTTCCTGGAAACTCTCTCTTCGTGGTAATCCGTATCATTGTCGATATCACCGGTCCTGGTTTCGCAGACGGCAGTGAAATTGTCGCCGTCGATCTGCAGGTCGATATCGCCTGATTTCGTATCGGCCGTCAGCGAGGAAACATTGGTGAAACAATGGAGTTCAATGTCCCCTGAGACTGTTTTTGCAAGGACATGCGCAGATGTCAGATCGGCGTCGATATCACCGGAAACGCAGTTCAGCGTGACCTCGTTTCCGTCATGATGGCGGACAGTGACATCACCGGATATTGTTTTCGCAAACAGGTCCATCCGGCAGTAACGGATGTCGATATCACCGGAAGTGCACTGCACATATGCGGCAGAAGCTTCTGTATGTTCCATTTTGATATCGCCGGACGCAGCCTGGAAGGTGATGTTCCCGACGCCGGATTCCTCGATGACCAGATCGCCGGAAAGAGACTTTCCGATCAGTTCATCCAGGCGCACATTCCTGAGATCGGTATCACCGGAAGAACCGTCGATGCGGATACTGTGGACGGATTCCGGGATCTCCAGATACAGATCAGCCTTGGAAGTGAAGGAACTGCGCACACCGCGCAGGATCAATTCATTGCCGTCAGTGCGGATATCCAGATACGGTTCGTCTTTTGAGAATACGCTGCGCTTCGGTTTAAAGAGATAGCGTACTTCTGTTCCCGCGGAAACGGAGACGTCCATACTGAGGGAGGAAGCGTCAATACGGACGACTTCGATCGTTTCTGCGGCGGGCAGGGTAGTCAGACTGTCACTTCCTTCCGCATACCGTCTCGGACCTTCATCCGCAAAATGCATTTCCAGATTTTCCGAAACGATATCGGAAACAGTCTGGAAGGTGTCCTGCAGGGTATCAGCGATGAAGTTCATGCCGGAACGGATCGTCTTGTCCAGATCACTGTTCTGCTGCTTCTGATCCTGGATTGGTCCGCCGTTCATCATCCGGATGTTGTCCATAACATCATCAACACTGCCGAGATTCTCGATGATCTCTTCTTCACTCTGTCCGGCCTTGATGCCTTCTTCGAAATGTGTCTGGAAGGAATCCAGAATATCTTTCTGGAAATCTTCCGGGTATCTGCGCAAATGAAATTTCAGTTCATTCAGATATTCCTGTCTGTTCATATCAACCTCTCAACTTTCTGTATAAATGCAAGCCATTCCTGCTTTTTTTCACTCTGGTACTGTATGCCTTCATCGGTCAGGTGATAGTATTTCCTGGCCGGGCCCCCGCTGGATTCCACAAGATATGTTTCAACATAGCCGCTGTCTTTCAGCCGTTTCAGGATCAGGTACAAGGTACCTGCCGTGATCGCCATTTCCTGCGACAGACGCTCCGTCAGTTCATATCCGTATTTGTCACCGGAAGTCAGCTGGGAAAGAACACACAGTTCAAGAACGCCTTTTTTAAATTGTGCATCCATAATGTTTATCCTTTCTGACCATAATGTAGCACATAGTATTATGTAATGCAATATAGTATTTTATGAAATATATGAAAGTTTGCTTTTCTGATCAAAACATGCTATTTTATTTAAACCTATATGCGAAAGAGAACAGCAATCATACTTTGTCTGGGCACAGCCGGCGCCGTCACGATCGGCGGTCTGCAGGCATATGCAGGGTATGACAGGAAAAATATGTATCAGGCAACACTGGACTCACTGCGTCTGGATTTTTCTGATGAGACAGGGATCGTTGAATACGGCAGCTCTTTTGATCCGGAACAGTTTGTGGACAGGCACAATGGTGAACTGACGATCACGGGCGAAGTCGATCCCATGTGCGTCAATACATATAAGGTGACCTATTCCCTCAGCGCTGAAGATGAGAAGTATCATCAGAATGTGGAAAAGACATATGAATATATAATAAAGGTACAGGATACCAGCGCACCGAAGATCCGCCTGAAAGAAGATACCGTTTATCTGGAACCGGGTGATTCCTTTGATCCATCCGGCAATATCGAAACCGTGTCGGATATCGTGGACGGTGACCTGGAAAAGGGTGAGAACTGCGACGCCGGTAAGTATACGGTTGACAGCGAGATCAATACCGGTGAGCCGGGTACCTATGAGATCAAAATCACAGCACAGGACCGCAATCAGAACCGTTCTTCCGCAGTTTATACTGTAGTTGTAAAGGACAAAGAGGAAGAACCGGAAGAAGCGCCTGTCCTGCAGGAAGAAGTACCGCAGACTGCGGCTGTGCAGGCACCGGAAGTGAAAGAAGAAACACATCAGGAAAGCAGCCCGGAACCTGCCGAACCAAAACCGGAACCCGTCAGTGAACCGGCGGCTGATCCGGAACCGGCAGAGACCGTAAGCACACCGGCACCGGAAAAAACAGCGGAACCGGAAAAGAAACCGGAACCGGCTTCAACACCTGCACCGACCCCTGAAACAAAGAAGGAAAATACCTGGACAGGCAGAAAGCTGACAGCCGCTGCCGGCAGGATCAAGGGACCTTCCGGAACGGAAACCTATTACAATCTGAATATGGACGCGGTCGTCAAAGGACTGGAGAAAGCCGGCATAGCCGGTGAATACTGGGTGCGCAGTGACGGGGTCAAGATGTACGGGGATTACATCATCTGTGCGTGCGGCTATTCCGTGCATCCGAAATACTCAACAGTTGAGACGAGTCTCGGTACGGGAATCTGTGCGGATACCGGCGGATTTGCTTCCCGTGAACCGTCCCTGATCGATATCGCCGTAAACTGGTAAATAAGAAAAAAGGAGGAGATTTGAATGACAGACACAAGAAGATACGTGCCGATGGAAGAAAGAACAGGAAATGAATCGATCGTCTATTTCACAAGAGACATTTCTCCCGAAGGCATCATGAAAGCCTATGAAAAAGTTAATGCCAATATAACTGGAAAGGTGGCTGTCAAGCTCCATACCGGTGAAAAGAACGGCCCGAACTTCACCCCGGCATCATGGGTGAAAAAGGTCATGGAAAACGAAGAAACTCTGAAAGACGCTGTAATTGTGGAGACGAATACATTGTATGACGGTGACCGTTATACGACGGAAGAGCACAGGGATACCCTGAAAGTCAACGGATGGGATTTCTGCCCGGTGGATATCATGGACGAGGAAGGCACAGTGGATCTTCCTGTCAAAGGCGGAAAATGGTTTGATCATATGACACATGGTTCGCATATGACAGATTACGATTCCCTGTTCTGCCTGACACACTTCAAGGGTCATGCGATGGGCGGCTTCGGCGGATCCAACAAGAATATCGGTATCGGATGCGCGGACGGCCGGATCGGCAAAGCTATGATCCATTCCAAGAACGGCAATGTCTGGGGTGTTGTGGAAGACGAGCTGATGGAAAAGATCACGGAATCCACAAAAGCAACGATCGACTTCTTCGGAAAGAACGTGACATATGTCAACGTCATGCGCAACATGAGCGTATCCTGCGACTGTGAAGGCGTTGCGGCACAGCCGGTCGTAACACCGAATGTCGGCATCCTTTCCTCCACGGATATCTGCGCCATCGATTCCGCCAGCGTAGACCTGATCTATGCGATGTGTGAAAAGGATCACCATGATCTCGTGGAGAGGATCGAATCCAGACACGGACACAGACAGCTTTCCTACATGTATGAACTCGGCATGGGAAACAGGAAATACATCCTGATCGACCTGGACAACGATGAGGTAAGGATTACACCGGCCAAAGCCGTAGAGGGCGTAAAACCGTTTAAACTGGTCAAATAATCAAAGAGGGGCGGTTATGAACCGCTCCTTAAATATGTATTTATATTTTGCATGGTATAATGCTGATATGACGAGATCCCGCAGACGGAGAAAATACAGAAGGGTAAAAAGACGGACACCTGTGTTCGGACGTCTTCTTGTCCTTGTGATCGGGGTCTCTTTTCTTGTTTTCGGCATGCGCTGGATCCGCTCCACCCTGCGCCTGCGGGAAGAACTGCAGGAGGAATCCCGGCTGGAAGCTGAAAATCCGCTCCGCCTGCATGCCTATGACTGGGACAACCTTTCCGAAAACGGGGAATTCCTGACCTATGAAGATCAGACCTATACTTCCCTGAAGGGAATCGATGTTTCTGCCTTCCAGGATGAGATCGACTGGGAAAAAGTAAAACAGTCCGGCATCGATTTTGCCTATATCCGGGCAGGATACAGGGGATATGACAAAGGACATATCAAGGTCGATCCGCGGTATGAATACAATATCGAACAGGCTAAGAAGGCAGGTCTGGATGTAGGCATCTACTTCTTTTCCCAGGCCATTACAGCCGAAGAGGCAAGGGAAGAAGCGGAATACATGATCCGCATCCAAGGGAAATATGACCTCCGTTTTCCCATCGTCTTTGACATGGAACATAATTCAACAGGCATCGACCGGATCGGGCATCTGAGCCGGGAGGAAAAGACGGAATTTGCCCTGACATTCTGCCGCCATGTGCAGAAAGCCGGTTATATCCCCATGATCTATGCCAGCTCCGGTCTGTTCGACACGGAATTTGATCTGAAATACTTCGCAGATATGCATCTGTGGGTGGCGGAGTACGGCAGCTATCCCAGTTTCCCGTATGAATTCAGCATGTGGCAGTATTCCTGCACAGGCAAGGTTGACGGCATCAGCGGAAATGTGGACCTGGACCTGATGCCGGTAAAGAAATAAAAAAGAGATCATCCGATCTCCCGTTCCCGCAATATCGTATCAATGTATACAGGCAGGATCTTTCCCTTGGAGAGGTCCTGTATTTTTTCCTTGATGCCTTCCTTATCGGTCAGGAACTGACAGGTGACCGCTTCATCATAGGCTATGTCCATGATCTCGGTATTCTTGCGCAGCCAGCCCTCCAGCGTGCCCGACATGTCATAGGGATATGTGACGGTATAGTGCTGCAGGGGAACATCCTCGACTTTGCGCGCATGGGAAAGGGCAGAAGAAACACTTCCCGCATAAGCCCGGATCAGTCCCGAAGCGCCGAGTTTGATGCCGCCGAAATAACGCACGACGCAGGCACATATATCCGTTACTTCCGTATGCAGGATCGCCTCCAGCATGGGTATGCCGGCAGTCCCGGAAGGTTCCCCATTGTCGTTGGAACGGCGGATCTGCCGGTTTTCACCGATGGCATAGGCCGTGCACACATGCGTGGCATCGCTGAATTCTTTCCGTATGATATCGATATACATCCGCGCTTCCTCCTCGCTCCGGCAGGGGCAGAGGCAGGCAATGAATTTCGATTTCTGGATTTCCGTGTTTTCCCTGTATTCTTCCTTCAGTCGCATGAATCAATTATAAAATGGTATAATACCAAAAGGCAAAGAATATGGGAAAAATCAGACAGTTGGATACACAGACAGCGAATATGATCGCGGCCGGCGAAGTCGTCGAACGCCCGATGGGGATCGTGAAGGAACTGGTGGAGAATGCCATTGACGCAGGCAGCACCAGGATCACGGTCATCACGGAAGAAGGCGGCATACAGAAGATTACCGTCCAGGATGACGGATGCGGCATGGACAGCAGCGATGCCCAGATGGCATTTGCGCGTCATGCCACCAGCAAGATTCTAAGTCACAGCGATCTGTGGAATATCAGTACGCTCGGTTTCCGCGGTGAGGCACTGCCTTCCATCGCCTCCGTTTCCAAAGTGGTGCTCTGCACCAGCGACGGCACGGACGCGACGCGGATCGAGATCGAGTACGGCAAGGTGATCTCCGCTTCACCGTACCCCTGCAGCCAGGGAACACAGATCACGGTAAGCGGTCTTTTCTACCGGACACCGGCAAGACTGAAGCACATGCGCAGCGCAAACTATGAGAATTCCCTGATCCAGACGGTGATCGGCAAGTTTGCCTTATCCCATCCGGAGATCGCGTTCCATTTCATCAGTGACGGCAGGGATGCTTTTCAGACAACCGGAAGCGGTGACCTGCTGGAAGTGATCTTCCAGCTGTACGGCAGGAGCACGGCGGAAAACGCGCTGCCGTTTGCCTGCGCGGATATGGATTACGAGGTGGAAGGATATCTGGTGCGTCCCCTGATCACAAGGGCTTCAAGGAATGCCATGCATATCTTCCTGAACGGACGCATGGTGCGCACGTTCAAGCTGTATAAGGCTGTGCAGGACGGATATGAAGACTTTATCGTGAAGGGAAGATTTCCCATCGTTGTCATGAATGTGAAAATGGATCCGCATCTGCTGGACGTGAATGTGCATCCCAGCAAATGGGAAGTACGTCTGTCCAAGGAGATCCAGCTGGAAAACCTGATCCGGGACAATGTGCGCAAAACCCTGTCAGGCAATGTGCTGGCACCGAAGGCAGAGGTTTCAAAAAGCAGGACCC
This sequence comes from uncultured Erysipelotrichaceae bacterium, assembly GCA_902796465.1. GTDB lineage: Bacteria > Bacillota_I > Bacilli_A > Erysipelotrichales > Erysipelotrichaceae > Bulleidia. Next base: position 7,603 of record CADBPK010000216.1, read on the forward strand.
GGTATTATGAACCGATCTCCTTTGATACGGATGCCCTGATCCGGGAAACGATACAGAAAGAAGAAAAACCGGAGCCTGCCCCAAAGCCGGAACCGGTGCAGTATATGACGGAGGAATTCCGGGAAAGCCTGCGGAAGGAAGCGGAACAGGACGCGGAGATCCTGCGCTCCCTGACGGCAGAAAAAAAGCCGGAATACAAGGCAGAACAAAGATCCTTCCCGGCCATGGAAGTGATCGGCCAGCTCCATGAAAAGTTTATTCTGTGCGCCTGCGAGGCCGGACTGGCAGTCATTGACCAGCATGCGGCCCAGGAGCGTGTGCATTATGAGGAATACCAGAAGATCCTGAATCAGGACCCAGCCATGGTGCCGTGCCTGATCCCGCATACCCTGCATGTTACGGATGATATTGTGCAGCGTCTGGATGAGCTGAATGAAGCCGTGAAGGATATCCATGTACGGTTTGAAGCGTTCGGACATGATACTCTCATCGTTCATGAAGTGCCGGTCTGGATGACCCAGCTGGAGGAAGACGCTTTCCTGGAAGATGTGCTGGATCAGTTCCGGAATGAAAGGGAAACGAAATACACCCGGATGGAAAAGAAGAAGATCGCCACGATGGCATGTCATCATTCGATCCGGTTCAATAAGAGCCTGACCATGGAGGAGATGAAGGAAGCGGTAAGACAATTGAGCCTGTGCGAAAATCCGTATCACTGTCCCCATGGCAGGCCGACATTCATCATCATGGATGAAAAAGAACTGACAAAGGAGTTTCTGCGATGAAGAAGGTCCTTGTCATTGCCGGCCCGACAGCTTCCGGGAAAACAGGCTTTTCCCTGGAAATTGCCCGTGAGACCGGCTGGAGCGTGATCAGCGGGGATTCCATCCAGGTCTACCGCGGCATGGATATCGGATCCGGCAAAGTCACCGCGGAAGAAATGGGTGATGTAACGCATTATCTGCTCGATATCTGCGATCCTTCCGAGCGCTATACGGCTGCGGATTTCCAGCGTATGGCCAGGGAGAAGATCGAAGAAGCAGAGGAAGGCATCATCATTGCCGGGGGAACCGGCCTGTATCTGAAATCATGTCTGTATGATTATTCCTTCGAAGAGGAAGAAGAAACGGACGAAAACAGGTTTGACGGCATCAGCGACGAAGACCTGTATAAGATCCTTCTGGAAAAAGATCCGGAGCAGGCGGAAAAGATCCATCCGCATAACCGCCGCAGAGTCGTACGCAGTCTGACGATCCTGGAAACGACCGGCAGAAAACAGAGCGAGATCATTGCGGCACAGGAACATAAGATGCTGTATGATACATTCATCGCCGGATGCACAATGCCCAGGGAGGTGCTTTATGAAAGGATCAACCGGCGCGTCAGGGAAATGGAAGCGGCAGGCCTGGAACAGGAAGTCCGGGGCCTGCTGGAAAAAGGCATCACGTTTGAGAATACTTCCATGAAAGGCATCGGGTATAAGGAATGGAAAGGATACTTCGAAGGAACGATGACCGCGGAAGAGGTCATTCAGGAGATCCAAAAACATTCCCGCCAGTTCGCGAAACGCCAGTATACATGGCTGAACCATCAGATGCCGGTGCACTGGTTCAATATCCTCGATGAGACGGAAAAAGAAGAAATGAAAGAAAAGATCCGAAAATGGATCAGGGAAAGCAGGTAAAGCTATGAATGACAATATGGCCCGCATACGGGCAAAGATACGCAATGATGTGGCACTGTCCGGTGCTTCCTGGGGCTTTCTGCTTGCAGTGCTGTTTCTGGTGCAGGCGATCAGGAAAAAAGGAAATCTGTATTTCATGGCAGGCTGTTTCCTGACAGTAGCTGTCATTTCTTTCCTGGTTTATCTGTGGCGGACAGCAGCTGTCAAAAAACAGATCCCCCGGAAGGATATGGATTCCTTCGCACATGATCATCTGGAAAAGGCCGGTCCGGGCTTTTATCTGGGTGAGGAATGGCTTGTCTTTGAGGACAGGGAAACATACCGGATCCTGCGGAAAGCGGATCTGAGCGATATCCGTGAATACTGCACACATGCGGAAAATGTCAAAGGACTGATCGAGGTCTTCCTGAACGGCAAGGCCAGACCGGAACGGTTTGTCTTTGACCGGAAGAACCATGCGGACCTGCCGGGAAATCTGCGCAGCTGGCTGATCCCGGATCTGGAAGCGGATATGGCAGTCTGCCCGTTCTGCGGCAATGTGCAGGCGGCTGATCTTGTTTTCTGTGAAAACTGCGGCGCGCGTCTGAAGGCAGAAGCACCGGTGAAGACGGCTGCCCCGGCCGTCAGAAGCATTCCTGCGGCCCCGTCCGTACAGCCGAAACGGGACAGGAAGAGCCTGTTCCTGCTCGGCCTGGCTGTAACAGCCATTCTCGCGGTATTCTGGCAGCTGCTGATGTAAGCTGAATAATTGACATTCTGATACGAATCGCTATTATAATAATATGATTCCTGAAGGGATCAAAAAGGAGGTATTTACCATGAGTGAATTCAACCAGTCAAATATATATGAAAGAGATGAAACATCCGGTCTGAGAGCCTATATCACACGGGTTTTCACCATTATGGGCGGCGGTCTCGCGCTGACAGGCTTCGTAGCCTGGCAGGGATACAAGAGCCTGATGCTCGGCAGAGGATTTATTGCCAACCTGTTCTACGGATTCCCGCAGATCTCGTGGATCCTGCTGATCGCTGAATTCGGCATCGTAATCGGCCTGAGCGCCGGTCTCAGAAAGATGAGCACCGGTCTGGCAACCGGCCTGTTCCTGGCATATGCCCTGATCACAGGTCTGACATTCAGCTATATCCCGTTCCTGTATGGTATCCATACCGTGTTCACAGCCTTTGTGTATGCGGCTGTCCTGTTTGTCAGCTGCGCTATTATCGGCCATACGACCAGTGTTGATCTGTCCCGTTTCAGCGGACTGATGATCGGCGGCCTGGTATCCATGGTCGTTGTAGGCATTCTTTCGATCTTCATCCCGATCCTGCGGAACAACATCCTGTTCGGCTACATCGGACTGATCCTGTTCCTGTTCCTGACAGCGTGGGATATGCAGAAGATCAAGGGATTCTACTACGGCGTGGAAGAAGGAAGACTGAAAAACAATCTCGCGATCTACGGCGCGTTTGAACTCTATCTGGATTTCCTGAACATGTTCCTGTATCTGCTGAGGATCCTGGGACGCGGTTCCAAGAAATAAGTGAGAAACGGAAAAAGGCAGGAACTCCTGCCTTTTGTATCATGAAGGGAGGTGCATGGCATGAAACTGTATGAGCACAGATTTACGGAATACTATCATAAATATGTTGTTTTTGAAGCGGATGATCTGACGGACCTGCTCAAGGAAGAAATCAGGGTCAGCGACCGGGACTGCTATGCACTCTGTTCTTCCTATATCGCACCGGACGGATTTCTGGAATTCAACGTGCTGGCGATCGGGAATGACTGGGACAGCTGTACGAAAGGACTGCGTTTCAACAAGATGCTCGGCATATTCACAGCCGACCAGGTCTGTGAAAAGGAAATGCGCGTCATTGAACCGTCCATGCGGATGATCGAAAAGAATTTTCGTTTCCTGCTGGAAAAGGACGCGGAAGTGGATGAGGATCTTCTGCAGGTCAGACTGGATGCCCGCCTGGATCCCGTACGCGATCTGTTCTATCCGGACCATGTCCTGACCGGACTGATCAAAGGCCCATTCTACCGGGAATACGAAATGCGCGTTACCGGCATCAAGGGACCGTTCCTGGCGGGATTCCTGAATGAGGAACCGCAGGAGGAGATCGACGTGCACGAGGATGACCCGTTATGGGCCTTGCCGTGCTACATCGGTACGGAGTTCCGTCTGCTTGCCCTGTTTGCGGGGGAACGCATGAGCAAGGAAGAGAAAGAGATCATGGATCAGATCCTGCAGGTATCTGACCGTTACGGCATCGATTTCAAAGGTGTCTCGATCAAGAACTAGGAGGAGATATGAGCCGTTCCAGAGAAACAGAATACAAGTGTCCCTACTGCGGCAGGGAATTCGGGATCACGGTCTATGACAGCGTGGAAACAGCGAAGGATCCGGATCTCAGGGACGCATGCATGAGCGGGGACATCTTCCGCCATTCATGCCCGCACTGCCATACGGACTTCATGGTTCAGAATCCGCTGGTCTATATCGATGCGGCACATAAGTTTGTCATCTGGCTCAGCAGCCAGGATACCGGCGCGGACCTGTCCGCCCTGTCCGGACCGCTGGACGCGCAGGGATACAAGCTGCGCCGCTGCAAGACCCTGAAGGAGTTTACCGAGAAGATCCAGATCTTTGAAGACGGGATGGATGATGTCCTGGTCGAACTGGCCAAGTATGACAGCTTCATCGAGTATATCGACAACAAAAAAGGAGATCCTTCCTCCGTCACCGGGGTGGAATACCAGAGGGCGGACAACGGCGTCCTGAAAGTCAATGTCCGTACGGATGACAGAGGCATGTCCTTCCTGATCCCGGTATACATGCTGGAAGAAGAGATCGAAACCAACAAGGAACTGTATGAGGTCGACAACCGGCAGTTCCCGTGCATTAATGATGAATGGATCATCTCCCTGTTCATGGAGAGCAGCGGAGAAGCCTGAAACATAAGAAAACCGTGAAGATATATTCTTCACGGTCTTTTACTTTCCGATCCTCTCTGCCAGCATATCTGCGATCCGCGGAACGATATGATCCAGGACTTTCTGATAGCCGCAGTATGTATCATTCAGCCAGCAGACATTCTGTCTGCGGCATCCGCCGTGACAGACATTGATATACCGGCAGTCTGTACATGGTTCTTTTCTGCATTCCGATGTATCCGGGAATCTCTTTCCGTTTGCGCTGTTCCGCATTTCCTCGAAGCTGCAGTCCCTGACATTGCCCAGCTTCCATTCATCGAGACAGTAGAAGTCACATGGATATACGTCCCCGTTTCCCTCGATGACGAACTGCTGCGTGCATCTTCCCAGCATGCCGCACTGGTACGGCGCCTTTCCCAGGATCATGCCCGCGATATTCTCAAACAGGTTTACGCTCATCTGTCCGCCTTTGAGCAGATGTTTCTGCCAGGCATCGAAGAAGGTGTTATAGAAAAAAGCGTATTCCGCCGGTGTCAATGCAAGACCGGCAGGATCAGACCCGTCCAGTTCCGGCAGACACGGGATCAGCTGGATATAGCGGAAACGGCGGTTCTTATAAAAGTCAAAGAGTGCCTCGGGATGTTTTGCAAGTTCCCTTGTCACGACCGTCAGGATGTTGTATTCCACCCCGTGATCTTCCAGGAGATCGATGGCTTTGAGAACCCGGAAGAATACACTTTTTTTCTCTGCGTCATAACGGTTCTGATCATGGATCCGCTGATAGCCGTCAAGGCTCACGCCGACAAGGAAATTGCGCTCTTTGAAAAACTGCGCGAATTCCTCATCCAGCAGGGTGGCGTTGGTCTGGATGGACCAGTTGATCCGGAGCCCCGGATGTCTGTCTGTCAGTTTCGCGAACCGGCGGAAAAAACCGATGCCTGCGACAGTCGGTTCGCCGCCCTGGAAGCTGATATTCGCAATGCCGTTTTCTTCCAGATCGGCAGCCAGGCATTCCACGAGTTTTTCCGCTGTCTCTTCTGACATGATGCCCTGTGATGAGATTTCCCTGTTCTGACTGACATCCGCGTAAAAGCAGTAGCGGCAGCGCAGATTGCACAGGGAAGATGCAGGCTTGATCAGTACGGATATCTGTTTCATGGATCGCTATTCCTCTCTTCCGGGTCAGGGACGTTTTTCCCAGGTCTGTTTTTTTGCCCGGATGTCCATCAGTCTGTACAGTTCTTCTTCTGAGCGCTGGCCGATGATGTCGTGGATGATCTTCATGCGGGAAGCGGGATACTGCCGGTCCCATGTGCCGATCCATCCGGTCCTGGCAAGCGGGATCAGGACGGATTCGCATTTGCGGATCTCACGCCGGATCCTGCGTGTTTCATTTTCCGAAGACGCTCTTTCCAGCAGAAGATCCAGGGCGGAACGGCGCCGGATCTCCCGGTCGAGGATATAGGAACGCATGATCCCGTACAGGGAAAGCTGATAAGGCGTAACAGCATGTTCAGGCAGGCCGGCACGGACGCACAGGTCCCGGACAGCCTGATAAACGGAACGGTATGTATAAGGCAGATGCCTGGATGTCAGAAAGTAGTTTCTCGTATCGTCAATATGTCCGAGCTGCGGATTGTTCTGCCGGAGCCGTGTTGTATATTCTTCAAAGAAGGTAAAGGATATTTCCGGATTCCGCTTTCTGGCGGAACGTCCGGGAATCTCTTCTTCCTGCAGGTACAGCCGGATCTTCCCGCTGTCTGACGCGTCACGGAAATCGGATACCCTGATCTTTTCCAGCTGATGGGGAAACAGTCCCAGCAGATACATGGATTCATACAGGATCTGGCGGCTGACGGGAAAGGAAGGGATCTGCCGGATCAGCTTCGCGATCACGGCCGGATCCGCGAAAGTCTCTTCCGTATACTGCCGTTTCGGCCGTCTGTCCTTCCTGATTATGCCGGAGAACGGATTCTCATAACCCGCAAACAAATTGCTTTTCTGCATCCTTCCGGCAACGGCACGCAGGGTCACCTGGTAGCGGTGCACGGTATTAGGCGATAGCCTTCCTTCCTCTGCTTCCTTTTCCAGCATGCGGAAAAACCGGTCAGCCTCTTCCGGAGTGACCGTTTTGATATCATAACCGTACGCACGAAAACGGCTGAGCACTTTCCGGTAGTCATTGACCGTTCCCGGATGTTCCTGCAGGTCTTCTGTTACGGCATTCCATTCTTCCTGCGTAAATCCCGCAGGCAGCTTGTCCTTCATGAAAATATTGTAAAACATTTTAGTGAAATCACATAATTTTCCATAATTAAAACATAATTATACGCAGGGGGCTCTGGTATATTAAACATGCAGAAAGATCTGCCCTGATTGATGCTCCCCCTTAGCATGCAGTCAGAGATTCTATCCCCTTATAAATTTAAAATAATGAAAAGGCCCTGCAAAGGGTCTTTTCATATGCATGCATTATCGTCTGTGTGTTAGAATGAAACCGATGGAAAAAATCATACGGAAAATACAGGCGATCGCATCGGAAAAAGGAAAATGCCTGGTTGCGATCGACGGAAGATGTTCGTCCGGCAAGAGCACATACGGGGAATTCCTCGCCAAGCATCTGAATGCGACATTGCTGCATATGGATGATTTTTTCCTGCGTCCCGAACAGCGTACGCCTGACCGATATGCGGAAGCGGGCGGGAATGTCGACCGGGAGCGCTTTATTGAACAGATCCTTTCGGTCATGGACAAAAGCGATAAGATCATGTACCAGCCGTTTGACTGCAGCGTCATGAAGCTTGGGGAAGTACAGTATCTGCCGAAGAAAAAGATCGTGATCGTGGAAGGCTGTTACAGCATGCATCCGGATATGATCGATTATTATGACTTCCGGATGTTCCTGCATGTCAATTCCGAAAAGCAGATGAACAGGATCCGCAAGCGGAACCCGGATAAAGCAGAGATTTTCCGTTCGAAGTGGATCCCGCTGGAAGAAAAGTATTTCAAGACGTTCCGGACAGCGAAGTACAGCGATGTATTTATCGATACATCCCTGGAATGGTAAAAGGAAATAATAAAGATGGGAGAACCATCTTTTTTTGAAAGGAAACAGGATGAATAAAGAAAAGATCAGGGCAATATTCTTTGATTTCGATGATACGCTGGGCAACCGCGATCAGTACGCTTACGACTGTTATCAGCACGTCATCCGGTCATTTACGGACCTGCAGGATGAAATGGAGATCGAAGCAGTCGTCCAGCAGTGCATGATCTGGGATCAGAAGGGTGATACGGACAAGGCATATGTCCGGAATATGCTGGAGAAGGAATTCGGGATCATACTGCCCATGGAGGATTTCAATGCCTGGTGGATCGCGCATCTGTACCGGTTCTGTGTGCCGTATGAAAAGAGCAGGGAAACACTGGAAAAACTGAAAAAGGATCATATCATCGGCATCATCACCAACGGGACTTCCGCGGCCCAGAGAGGAAAACTGCGGCAGTCCGGGCTGGAGGATCTGTTTGATCCGGAGCTGATCATCGTCAGCGGCGAGTACGGATTCAGAAAACCGGATCAGAGACTGTTCCTGGCTGCGTGTGAAAAAGCCGGTGTAAAACCGGAGGAATTCATGTATGTCGGCGACCTTTTCCGCCGGGATATCCTCGGCGCATATCATGCCGGCGTGACACCGGTATGGATCTGTCCGCTGCCGGACAGGGACTGCCGGGCAGATGTGCTGCGGATCAGCCGCATCGAAGAACTGCCTGACATTCTGCGGAATCTGTAAAAAGCGAAAAACTGCACAATCAGGAAAAGTATGATATTATATTCGGGCAACAGCGGAGGGGGCATAGAGTTATGGAGATCAATGAACTTCAAAAGCATGCAAAAAACATCCGAATCAATATTATTAAGCAGGTCGCAA